>NZ_JBFRLX010000084.1:0-35649 GCF_041470165.1 Vibrio sp. 10N.286.46.A8 | reverse complement strand
TGGCTCCCCTTGCAAGACTTGAACTTGCGACATACGGATTAACAGTCCGCCGTTCTACCAACTGAACTAAAGGGGAATTACTTGTCTCAACATCAGGTCTCTAAAGACCATTATTTGTTAAGTACCAAATAATGGTGCCTCGAGGCGGAATCGAACCACCGACACGCGGATTTTCAATCCGCTGCTCTACCGACTGAGCTATCGAGGCAAAAGAATGGTGCCGACTACCGGAGTCGAACTGGTGACCTACTGATTACAAGTCAGTTGCTCTACCTACTGAGCTAAGTCGGCACACTAAATTCTTTATGCTTTTGTCCGTGTTGCTACTCCCTGTTAAAGAGTGTTGACACCAACAAATCAAATTGTGGTGCCCGGAGGCGGAATCGAACCACCGACACGAGGATTTTCAATCCTCTGCTCTACCGACTGAGCTATCCGGGCAACGGAGCGCTATTAAACGGATTTTCTGCATAACCGTCAACACCTTTTTTGAAAATAACTAAAAAAAACGTTCGTTAGTTGTTTTTTTATTCAAAAGTGAGGCTTACGTTTTACCTTGGTTAAAATCTTTCTTGAATTTTGTTACTTTCTCTAAGTATCGGCGCGACTCTTTATTGGGATGTTTCTTTGTTAGTGCCCAGTAAGCTTGACTCGGTTGCAATGAATTTAAGTCACGCATTGCTCGCTTTCTATCCTTACTGAAAGTATTGAGCACGCCACCAGTGCCGCCGTTGTATGCTGAGATCATACTGTACTCAAGCGTGGTTGGGTGTTTTACGTCTTTTAAATAACGATTTTTAAGGATGTAAAAGTATGCGGTGCCTGCATCAATGTTGTTTTCTGGATTGAATAAGTACTCAGGACTTGGTTCTCCAGGTTTCTTTTTAACGAGCTTAAAGACATCTCGGCCAGCGGTTTTAGGTACCACCTGCATAAGACCATAAGCATTTGCCCAGCTCACCGCGTAAGGATTGAAGCTGCTTTCTGTCTTGATGATTGCATAGATCAAGTCTTCAGGGATGTCATAGCGTTGAGATGCTCGTTGTACTATGTCGGCATACTTATAACTACGTTTGCTCGCATGATCTGCCACCATTGGGATTTCGACGTAGTAGGCTTTTTTAAAGTCTACCTCTTTGGTTTTTAGGTTATTGGCGATCAGGTAATCTGCGAATTTGTTAGCACGCCATGTCCATTGGATGGGCTTTTTCTCTTGGTCTACGACTTGGTTGTAGAGGAAAGGTTGACCTTCTAGCTTTATGCTTTTGGACGAAAATAGATCGACATGAGCTGGATCATCGGGTGTCAGGAGCGTCGTCATGATCGCATTTTTGAGGTGCTTTTTAGGATTTGTTAAGGAGACGGTTTCTACCGTTATGATACCTTGACTGAAGTTAACTTCTGAACGGCTTAGATAATTGTCTATGTATTTCACATAGTTACTCTTACCTGCCATCTTTACTTCACTGCTGCCCCAGCGCTTTTGGATATTGCCTGAAAAGCTACTAATCAAAGCATCCAACGCCCCAGTATCTTTTTCAAATTGCCCTGGTAGTTCTGCCAAATTACTTACAAACCGGTTGGTTGGTTCGTAGTTAACATCATAAATGCTTTCGACAAATTCACGACTGCACCCTGTTAACAACATGGCTGTTAGGAAGTAACTTAGCTTTTTCATAGTTCCTCATACAAAAATGACATCGCGGCGTAAACCATGATGTCATTAAAATTTATTTAAATAAATGTCTTATTCGCTAGGCGGGGTATAGCCATCAATAACGACATCTTTACCTTCGAAAAGGAAGTTAACCATCTCAGTTTCAAGAAGTTTACGATGCTCAGGATCCATCATGTTCAGCTTCTTTTCATTGATAAGCATAGTTTGCTTACTTTGCCATTGTCCCCAAGCTTCTTTAGAGACGTTGTCAAAGATACGCTTACCTAGGTCACCCGGGTAAAGTTGAAAATCTAGGCCTTCAGCATCTTTTTGAAGGCGAGCACAAAATACAGTGCGGCTCATAGTGGTTCCTCTTATCGCGTTCGTTGATTCAAACGTCGTTCAGTTCAAAGGGTAGGCTCTCAATAAGCTGCTTTACAGGAGCTGCTAGGCCAATTTCTTCCGGTTTTGATAAGTTATACCAGAGACCTTTAGTCCCTTCCATTATCAAATCTGGTTGTTTATCTAATTTTACTAATACAGGCGTGATATCTAAGTGGTAGTGGCTGAAAGTATGTCGAAACGCAATCATGGTCTTGATCGAATCGGTTTCATTGTCTTTGATCGAACGAAGGTCTAACTGATGTTCGATCTCTGCGTTTTCATTTTGAGGGAAACAGAATAGTCCTCCCCAGATACCAGATTGAGGGCGTTGTTCGAGCCATACTTGATTGTTGTGGTACAGAATCACAAACCATGTTTCTTTTATCGGCTTTTCTTTCTTAGGTTTCTTACCTGGAAAGTCGAGTTGTTTATCGAGCTTCTTAGCTTCACACATGCTTTCAATCGGGCATAAGGTACATTTAGGCTTGCTACGAGTACAAACCATCGCACCCATGTCCATCATGGCTTGATTGTACTTATCAACATCTTGATTGGGCGTGTGTGCTTCTGCGTGCTCCCACAGTTGGTTCTCGACTTTCTTTTGCCCCGGCCAACCTTCTACTGCAAAGCTTCTCGCTAAGGTGCGTTTGACGTTGCCATCAAGAATCGCATGAGGGAGTTTATGCACAGAGGACAACACTGCAGCGGCAGTAGAGCGTCCAATACCCGGCAGCGCGTTCATTTCTTCGATAGAAAGCGGAAATTCACCATCATATTGCTCAGCAACGATCTTGGCAGCCTTATGTAAGTTACGAGCTCGCGCGTAATAGCCAAGCCCTGTCCATAAGTGCAGCACCTCATCTTGTTCGGCGTTCGCTAGGTCAATAACCGTTGGAAAGCGTTCTAAAAATCGCTGGTAGTATGGAATCACCGTGGCCACTTGAGTCTGCTGAAGCATGATTTCAGATAGCCAAACGGTGTAGGCGGTTTTGTTTTGTTGCCAAGGTAATTCTTTGCGCCCAAAGGCGTCATACCACTTTAATATGGCGGTTGCGAAAGGAGTCACGACATGCTCTATGCTTTGCTATTATTAGGAGTGAAATTGCACCACACTTACGGTTGGATGTAAAACAGACAAATTGTGTGGGAATTTATCCACGGAAAGACTTGCACCGGAGGCAATTCTTTGGATAATCCCCGCTTTGATTAATCAATGTGCAGGCAAAAATCAATGAGTGAAGTGACCACTAACGAATATACTGAAGACGGCAAACTGGTTCGTAAGATCCGTAGTTTTGTTCGCCGCGAAGGCCGCTTAACAAAAGGCCAAGAAAACGCGATGAACGAATGTTGGCCAACAATGGGTATCGACTACAACCCAGAACTTCTTAATTGGAAAGAAGTGTTTGGCAACGACAACCCTGTTGTACTAGAAATTGGCTTCGGTATGGGTGCATCACTGGTTGAAATGGCAAAGAATGCGCCTGAGAAAAACTTCTTAGGTATTGAAGTTCACAGCCCAGGTGTTGGTGCGTGTTTAGGTACAGCTCGCGATGCTGGCGTAACTAACCTGCGTGTAATGTGTCACGATGCAGTAGAAGTATTTGAACACATGATCCCAGACAGCAGCCTGCATACACTGCAACTGTTCTTCCCTGACCCATGGCATAAAGCTCGTCACCACAAACGTCGTATCGTTAAGGCTGAGTTTGCAGAGATGGTTCGCGGTAAGCTGCAACTTGATACTGGTATTTTCCACATGGCAACAGACTGGGAAAACTACGCAGAACATATGATTGAAGTGATGAACGTCGCTCCAGGTTTCGAGAATATCGCTGAAGATGGTGATTACATTCCTCGTCCAGACGAGCGTCCGCTAACTAAGTTTGAAGCTCGTGGCCACCGTTTAGGTCATGGTGTTTGGGACATTAAGTTCAAGCGTACTAAGTAATTCTGAATCAAATTAAGTGAAGGTGAATCCGACTTAGGATTAAACCCTACACTTTATGGGATTGATAAAAGCCAACATTATTGTAGTGTTGGCTTTTTTGTCCTTAGGCTTTTATCAAATTAGAAGTTTAAGGACAAAACTGAATGTCACACCCCTACAAAAATAACAATAAGAAGTAAGCTCACATGAAACCAACTCAAGCTATTTTAGCCGAGATTTTAGACGAAGTTCGTCCATTAATTGGTCAGGGAAAGGTCGCTGACTATATTCCTGCATTGGCTCGCGTATCGAACCAGAAATTGGCGATTGCGGTATACACCAATGAAGGTGAAGTTATTCAAGCTGGCGATGCTGATGAAGCCTTTTCCGTGCAATCAATTTCGAAAGCTCTAAGCCTAACGCTAGCAATGGTGCTGTATAAGCCGGAAGAGATATGGCAGCGAGTAGGGAAGGAGCCATCAGGACAAGCCTTTAACTCGATGATTCAGCTTGAGATGGAACACGGCATCCCTCGTAACCCGTTTATTAATGCTGGCGCGATTGTCGTTGCCGACTTATTACAAAGCCGTCTATCAGCGCCAAGACACCGTTTACTAGAATTTGTCCGTCAGCTATCAGGTGATACTCATATTGTGTATGACAAGGTTGTGGCGGCTTCTGAGATGATGCACAGCGATCGTAATGCTGCTATCGCTTATTTGATGCGTTCATTTGGTAACTTTGAAAATGATGTTATCCCTGTTTTGAATAACTACTTTCATGCCTGTGCGCTTAAAATGACGTGTGTGGACTTGGCAAAAACCTTTAGCTATTTGGCAAACAAAGGTGTGTCGGTTCAAACCAAGAAAGAGATCATCACGCCAGTTCAAACCAAGCAGTTGAATGCTTTGCTTGCGACATGCGGTTTGTATGATGGGGCTGGTGAGTTTGCTTACCGTGTTGGGATGCCAGGTAAATCGGGTGTGGGTGGCGGTATTATCGCTATCGTTCCTGGCGAAATGACTATTGCGGTGTGGTCTCCAGAGCTTGACCCTTCTGGTAACTCTTTAGCAGGTACTAAGGCGCTAGAGTTGCTTTCTGAGCGAATTGGTCGTTCTATTTTCTAAGAGAAAGATGCGAGCACGGGCTTCGTCCTGTAGAACGCTTCGCTCCGAGAGGGGGCTATAAAATAAAAAGGGTTGGCCCTAAAACCAACCCTTACACAATATCTCTCGAATCTATTCGTCCTCTTCTGCCATAAAAGCTTCCAGCAAATCGTTGAGGAATAGCTTCCCTTTTTCTGTTATCTGCCAGTGAGTGTCGGTTTCATTCAAGTAGCCTAGCTCTTTTGCCCACTCTATCGTTGGCTGAATCGAATCAAGCTCTAACCCAGTCGTATCAATGAAATCCTGTTTTGGACACGCTTCCATTAGCCTGAAGCGGTTCATGAAGAACTCGAAAGGGCGGTCGTCATTAGGTACTTCAAGTTCATCCGACAGATAGGGCTTCACCAGATTCTGATACGCGGCTAGGTAGCCTCTAGGGTGTTTAACCTTAGTGGTGCGAACAATACGTCCATCTGCAAAGCTCAGCTTGCCATGAGAGCCACAGCCAATACCTAGGTAGTCACCAAAGCGCCAGTAGTTGAGATTATGCTGACACTGATATCCTGGCTTGCTGTAGCCTGAAATTTCGTATTGTACATAACCTGCGTCTGCGAGCTTCTTATGGCCTAAGTCGAAGATATCCCAAAGGTCATCATCGTCAGGTAGCTTTGGCGTTTTGTAATAGAACATGGTGTTAGGTTCTATTGTTAGCTGATACCAAGATAAATGTGGAGGGTCGAGCTCGATCGCTTTGTTCAAATCAGCCAAGGCCTGATCAATGCTTTGATCGGGTAAGCCGTGCATTAGATCTAGGTTGAAGCTATTTAATCCGATTTTATGCGCTAAGTGAGCTGCGTTGACCGCTTCATCTTGACCATGAATACGCCCAAGCCTTTCCAGTTTCTCTTGCTCAAAACTTTGTACACCCACCGAGATTCGAGTTATGCCTGCTTTTTGGTAACCAGCAAAACGCTCAGCTTCGATAGTTCCCGGATTAGCTTCCATGGTGATTTCTATTTCAGGTTTGAACGGGATGCGTTGTTCAATGCCTTGCAGCAATCGGCCGATTCCTTCTGGAGAAAATAGACTCGGCGTGCCGCCACCAATAAAGATCGAATGCAATGGGCGAGGTGCGCCATTGAGTTGGTATTTTTCGATATCGGTATCGAGATCCTCAAGCAGAGCATCGATGTACTCTTTTTCAGGAATCTCGGCTTTTAGAGCGTGAGAGTTAAAATCACAATACGGACACTTTTGTACACACCATGGAATGTGGACATAGAGGCTGAGTGCGGGTGGTATTAGCGCTGCATTGTGCATTACAGAGCTTGCTCCTTGAGAGTCTTGAATAATGACGCGAGGGCTTTACCACGGTGTGACAGTTGCTTCTTACGTGACGATTCAAGTTCTGCTGAGGCGCAGTTATCTTCTGGTACAAAGAATACAGGATCGTAGCCAAAGCCATTCTCACCATGTTCTTCGGTAAGGATGCGACCTTCCCATTTCCCGTGACACACGAGAGGTGTTGGATCATTCTCGTGACGCATTAGCACCAACACACAGTGGAAACGCGCAGTACGCTTTTCAGTTTCGACACCTTGCATCGCGTTTAGCAATTTTTCGATGTTCTGTTTATCGGTTGCCCCTTCACCTGAGTAACGCGCTGAGTAGATGCCCGGAGCACCATTTAAGTAATCAACCTCTAAACCTGAGTCGTCAGCAATCGCTGGCTGTCCTGTTTCTTTCGCGGCATGGCGAGCTTTGATGATGGCATTTTCAATGAAAGTTGTCCCCGTTTCAGCGACTTCTGAAACGTTAAATTCACTTTGTGCGACCACGTCAAAGCCAAACTCAGACAGAATATCTGCCATCTCGCGAACTTTACCTTGGTTGCCTGTTGCTAAAACAATCTTGCTCATGGGAATGTGACTCTAATAAGTGAATAAATGAAAAGTAAGGGATAGCTTACTCTTCTATATAGAATTTCTGTGTGAAGCGCAGTGGGCCAGTGCCTTTCAAGCCTGCGTTAACATTGATGTTAAAGGTGATGTTCTCTTCGTGAGTTACAGGGAACTCAGCAAGGTAATAAATCGCATCACCTTCTTTGATTTCTCGAAACTTCAAAGTTCGGGTGTTTCCAACGAGGTTCTTCGCTGTTCCCGTAATTTTAGCCGTTGTAGCAGGCTTGCCCAGGGAAGCCTTGTCTAACACGCTGATGTTGAGGATTGCTGAGTATCCATTTCGCTTAAGTTTGTATTGCTTAGCGACCTGCGCAGTTAGAAACGTGGAATTGAAAGCCGAATAATGAACCTCGACATCCTTGATACTTTTAAACTGTCCTGCCGAACTTGGTAAGGCAACAAGAGCGGTGAGTAGTGCTGTTATCCATAAACGCATAATGACTCCAATAAATAGCAAAAAGCCATCATAGGATGGCTTTGACTTCAGTTGGGATTTGGCTTGGCGAGCATATTCGAACTTGCTTGTGCCTACCTAGCTCTCCCTTTTCTATCGTAATTTGCCCTTTAGCGACCTTAAATTGTTTCGCAAGGTATTTCGCTAAGTGAGCATTGGCTTTGCCATCAACCGGTGGTGCAGTAATGGCAATTTTCAGTTCCTCGCCGTGTAAGCCGACAATTTTGTCTCGGCTTGCCTTGGGTTGGATATAGAGCCTAAGAAGAATATCGTCTTCCTCGGCCCAAACCGCTTTTGGCATCGTCAAAGTACCTGAGGTTCGTACTTAAATTATAGCTGATACCAAATAGGGCCAATTAGGTCACCCATTAAGAAGTTCGCGAATTGCAGAACAATAAACAGTACCAGTACGCTTAAATCAAAACCGCCCATTGCAGGAAGAATACGACGAATTGGAGCCAGCATTGGTTCAGTCAGTTGATGGAACACGTATTCAATTGGGCTACGGCCTTGGCTAACCCAGCTCAGGATTGCACGGATTAGCAGAACCCAGAAGATCAAACCACCAGCCGCTTTAAGCAGAGATAGCGCTCCAAAGATCAGGAAGCTGATGTCAAATACAGCCGCACCGCCAGAGATAATCAGGTTTAGAGCGACGAACTTAAGTACACATAGCACATAAGCGAAAACAACCGTCGCAAGATCAAGGCTGCCGATTGATGGAATTACTCGGCGTAGTGGTGCAACAACCGGTTGTGTCGCTTTTACGATAAATTGTGAGAATGGGTTGTAGAAATCTGCACGTGATGCTTGTAGCCAGATACGCAAGATCACAACCATGATGTAAAGATCAAAAACGGTCGAGATCAGAAAGCTCATCGAGTTCATATTGTTTCCTTTTTCGGATTTACTTGCCGTTTAGGTATAGCCTGAACGACACAATGCTTTTTTACTGTAATTAGTATTAAAACAGTTTTTCCATCTCTTCAGCTCGAGCAACCGCCGCTTGCATGGCTTTTGCTACGATATCTGAAAGTTGATGGTCGTTAAACGTGCGCAGTGCTTCTGCGGTTGTGCCGCCTTTTGAAGTCACTTGTTCACGCAGTGTAGATAATTCTGTGTCTGGATTTGCAACCACCATCTCTGCCGCACCTAATGCCGACTGCTGCACTAATTTACGAGCGGTTTCTTGGTCGAAGCCTTGGTTGATTGCTTCGGCTTGCATCGCTTCCATAAATAGGAAGAAGTAAGCCGGAGCACTGCCCGCCGCCGCAATGATGTTATTAATCCCAGACTCTTGCTCAACCCAGCTAACTTCACCTACAGCTTGCATCAGCTGAGAAGCAAAGTCTTTATCATTTTGGCTGACCGTTGAATCGGCATAAAGACCGCTCATCCCTTTACCAAGCAGCGATGGCGTGTTTGGCATCACACGAACAAGGTTCAGCTGGCAGTTTAACATCTCATTGAGTCGATTCGCATTAATACCCGCTGCAATTGAGATAACCAGTTTGTTGCTGAAATCGATATCTTGTAAGGGTTTACATACATCAGCCATCATTTGTGGCTTCACCGATAGCACAATAACGTCTGCTTGCTCTGCTGCGGCAATATTATCGCTGGTGGTATTGATGCTGTACTCTTGCTCTAGCGGCAGCCTTCTGGTGTCTGAAGGTGCTGTAGCAGTAATCTTTTGCGCTGGGTAACTACTCGCGACTAAGCCCGCTACAATTGAGCGAACCATGTTTCCCGCCCCAATAAAGGCGATGTTCTTATGTTCCATATATAAAATCCTGAGCGTGTCGCTGCGCGGTTCAAGCGAAGCTTTATCAATACTTGTACTTGGTTACTTACTACGGTTATTCGCGTAATCACGAGCACCAAAGATGGCCGTTCCAATACGAACCATTGTGCTACCAGCCTCAACTGCTGCATCCATATCACCACTCATACCCATTGAAAGGGTATCGATGTCTGGATACTTTGCTGCGAGCTTTTGTTGAAGCTCTGCCAGTTGAGAAAATGCATTAAGCTGAGATTGATAGTCAGATACGTTTGCAGGAATCGACATCAATCCTCTTAAGGTGAGGTTGGGGAGCGATGAAATCAACTCCGCAAGTGCAAAAACTGTCTCTTCTGAGGTTCCAGATTTGGACTCTTCACCACTGGTGTTTACCTGAATCAACACTTGCAAAGGTGGAAGTTCGCTTGGTCGTTGATCATTAAGCCTTTGTGCGATCTTATCGCGATCGACGGAATGCACCCATTGGAAGCTTTCCGCGATTGGGCGGGTTTTATTGGATTGAATTGGACCAATAAAATGCCACTCTAAATTTAGGTTAGAATGTTGTTCTGAAAAGTGTTTTACTTTATCTACACCTTCTTGAACATAGTTTTCACCAAAGGCAACCTGGCCTCCGAGTGCGGCTTCTAGAATCGCATCAATAGGTTTAGTTTTGCTGACGGCTAAAAGTTGCACGGACTCTGGAGCTCGTCCGCACTTTTGCTCAGCACTACGAATCTGTGAGGTGATTTGTTCGATATTTTGTTGAATACTACTCATAGCTGACTTTACTTAAGGGAAAATAAATGGATATCACTGAGTTACTAGATTTTAGTGTAAAGCATAACGCGTCAGATCTACATCTTTCTGCGGGTGTATCTCCAATGGTACGTATAGATGGTGAAGTAAGGAAGCTTGGAATCCCAGCTTTGAGTCATGCTGATGTGCATCGTTTGGTTTTTGAGATCATGAGCGATTCACAACGCGGTGAGTTTGAAGAAAAATTGGAAGTCGACTTCTCTTTTGAATTACCCAATGTTGGTCGCTTTCGTGTTAATGCGTTTAACCAAGCCCGTGGCTGCTCAGCTGTCTTTCGAACTATCCCTGTCGAAATCCCGACTTTAGATCAGTTAGGTGCACCTGAGATCTTCGAAAGGATTGCTAACTACGAAAAAGGCTTAGTGCTCGTTACTGGTCCAACTGGCTCTGGTAAATCAACGACTCTTGCGGCGATGGTTGATTACGTAAATCGCAACCACAATAAGCATATCCTGACGATTGAAGACCCGATTGAATTCGTTCACACCAACAATAAATGCCTAGTCAACCAGCGTGAAGTTCACCGTGATACTCACAGCTTTAAAGCGGCACTGCGTAGTGCGTTACGTGAAGATCCAGACGTAATTCTTGTTGGTGAGCTTCGTGACCAAGAGACGATCAGCTTAGCGTTAACCGCAGCAGAAACGGGTCATTTAGTGTTTGGTACTCTGCACACCAGTTCTGCGGCAAAAACGATCGACCGTATTATCGATGTGTTCCCAGGTAGCGATAAAGATATGGTTCGTTCGATGTTGTCTGAGTCACTGCGCTCGGTGATAGCCCAGAAGCTTCTAAAACGTGTCGGTGGTGGTCGTGTGGCGTGTCATGAAATCATGATGGCAACACCGGCGATCAGAAACTTGATTCGTGAAGACAAGGTTGCGCAGATGTATTCGATCATTCAAACGGGCGCAGCGCACGGCATGCAGACCATGGAACAAAATGCGAAGCAGTTGATGGCGCAGGGCTTGGTTGATTCGGAAGAGGTCGAGAAAAAGATCGAAATTGAAACCTCAATGTTTTAATTAAGGTGTACATAATGGAATTGAATCAAATCCTTGAGGGAATGCTTTCTCAAAAGGCATCGGATCTCTATATCACTGTCGATGCGCCAATCCTTTTTCGTGTGGATGGTGAATTACGCCCCCAAGGAGAGAAGCTGAATGCGGCTCAGGTTGCTCAATTACTTGATGCGATGATGGATCAAGATCGACGAGATGAATACAAGCAAACGCGTGAGGCTAATTTTGCTATCGTGCGTAATTTTGGTCGTTTTCGTGTCAGTGCGTTCTTTCAGCGAGAGCTGCCAGGAGCGGTAATTCGTCGCATCGAGACTAACATCCCAACCTTTGAGCAATTAAAGCTTCCTGACGTACTACAAGACCTTTCAATCGCTAAGCGCGGGCTTGTGCTGGTGGTTGGTGCGACTGGCTCTGGTAAATCGACCTCGATGGCTGCGATGACGGGCTATCGCAATACCAATCGTTCAGGTCATATCTTGACGGTTGAAGACCCGATTGAATTCGTACACGAACATAAAAAGTGCATCGTGACTCAACGTGAGGTTGGACTCGACACCGAAAGCTATGAAGTCGCGCTTAAAAACTCGTTACGCCAAGCCCCTGATATGATTTTGATTGGCGAAATTCGTAGTCGTGAAACCATGGAATACGCGATGACCTTTGCTGAAACGGGTCACTTGTGTATGGCAACCCTGCATGCCAATAACGCTAACCAGGCGCTAGAGCGTATTCTTCACTTGGTGCCGAAAGAGCAGAAAGAACAGTTCCTGTTTGATCTGTCGATGAATCTGCGTGGTGTGGTCGCTCAGCAGTTAATACGCGATAAAAATGGCAATGGTCGTCATGGTGTCTTCGAAATTCTGCTGAATAGCCCTCGTATATCTGACTTGATTCGTCGTGGTGAGTTGCATGAGTTAAAAGCGACCATGGCCAAATCGAAAGAGATTGGTATGCAGACTTTTGACCAAGCTTTGTATGATTTAGTGGTTGCGGACAAGATTAGCGAGGATGATGCATTCCATAGTGCAGATTCTGCCAATGACTTGCGTTTAATGCTCAAGACCAAACGTGGCGATGATGACTACGGAACTGGTGCGTTGGCTGGCGTGAAGATTGATATGGGCTAAGTCACGGCTTTGTTGATAAACACAAAACCCGCTTCTGTGGCGGGTTTTATTCGTTTATAACTTAATGCATGTTAGATGAGTGCATGTTGGGGCGATGGTTATCATATGAGTAACCGCGCTCCTTTTCTAATTTGATTTTTGACGGGTACTGTTGACCGTCGTAACCCGCGGAACCGCTTCCCATTGAGCTGCATGCCGTTATAGATAACGCTATGAATATTGCTAGAAAAATTTTCATATGAACTCCCAAGTTCTTTTCCTTTATCGCTCCTCCATTACGCAGTTAAAATGGCAAGGGATCATAAGCTTGCTCGAGTTTGCTAAATAAATAACTTAGCCATATTGTGCTTCAAACCAGCTCTCTAGAATTACAACGGCTGATTGATTATCGATGTTACCTTTACTTAGCGCTTTATAGCCGCCCATTTCAAAAAGGTCGGCCCTTGCTTCTGTCGTAGAAAGTCTTTCATCATGCAGTTCAACATCCACACCAAAGCGTCCTTTAAGACGGTTAGCGAATTTCTTCGCTCTGGGTGTAATAGCTGCTAGATCTTTACCATGAAGGTCGGTAGGAAGGCCAACCACAATCAGATTCGGTTGCCATTCCTTAATTTGCTTCTCGATATCGTCCCAGTTTGGGATGCCATCTTTGGCTTTAAAGGCTTTCAGGGGGCTTGCTGTGCCTGTGATCTCTTGTCCTATCGCACTGCCGATACTTTTTGTACCGTAGTCAAATGCCATAATTGTTCGTGACATGGGGCTTCCAAATTAATCTGTGTTTGAGAGTGTTTATTTTATTGAGCTGAGTCGGACTATGCGTGGCCAGCGTCTGCTGAAAGCTGAGCCGCATTGATGCCTAACATTTGCACGGCAACTTTCCAGCGATCCGAAATTGGCGTGTTGAAGATAACCTTAGGATCGGCTTCAACGGTTAGCCATGAGTTTTCAGTCAGCTCGATTTCCAGTTGTCCTGGTTCCCATCCTGCATAACCAAGCGCGACCAGATAATGCATAGGTTCATCTTCTGTCCCTAACACCATTAGAATATCTTTCGAGGTTGTTACCGAGATTTGATCCGTCATGTTGATGCTGGATTGATAACTGCCTTTGGGTTTGTGCAAAATAAACCCACGATCTTCTGCGACTGGCCCACCATTAAGTACTGGCTTATCAAGGCTTGCTTGGTTGGGTTTCGGCTGTTCAGAATCAACCTCAACTTGCTTAAGCATACTGCCAACAGTGACATCGATAGGAGCGTTGATCATCAAACCCATCGCACCTTCGTCATTGTGCTCACAAAGATAGATCACCGAATTTTGAAAGTATGGGTCTTTCATTCCGGGCATAGCGACCAGAAAGTGGTTCGTTAAATTCATAGAGCCTCCTGCCAGTGTGTTCCCAGTAAAGGAAAAAGAGCGGCGTAAAGCCGCTCATTGTTCTTTGCCTAGATATTTTTGTGTTTTCGAATAGCTAAGGCTTTCTTTAGTTTAGGCTATTTAGCGTTAATGCGACGCTCGATTGCATCCATTAACTTGCCCGTTACCGAAATATCAAAAGCAGCTTCAATTTCACGGATACAAGTAGGGCTTGTCACGTTGATTTCAGTCAGCTTGTCACCGATAACATCAAGTCCTACAAAGATTAAACCTTTCTCTTTTAATGCCGGTGCAACTGCTCTTGCGATAGCCCAGTCGGTTTCACTTAGCGGACGAGCTTCACCTGTACCACCAGCAGCAAGGTTACCTCGAGTTTCCCCTTTAGCAGGAATACGCGCTAGGCAGTAAGGCATTGGTTCACCATCAACGACAAGAATACGCTTATCACCATTGCTGATGTCTGGAACAAAGGTTTGTGCCATTGCGTAGTTTTGACCGTGGTTAGTTAAAGTCTCAATGATCACTGATACGTTTGGATCGCCTTCTTTTACTCGGAAGATAGACGCGCCGCCCATGCCATCAAGTGGTTTTAGGATCACGTCACCGTGCTCTTCTCGGAACGCTTTAATCTTTTCAGCTTTACGAGTCACGATGGTGGTTGGTGTCAGTTCAGGGAACCATGCCGTGAACAACTTCTCGTTACAGTCACGTAAGCTTTGTGGCTTGTTTACGATCAGTGCGCCGTTCTCTTCAGCACGCTCAAGAATGTAAGTCGCGTAGATGTACTCAGTATCAAACGGAGGATCTTTACGCATCAGAACCGCATCTAAATCGGATAGCGCGATAGTCTGTTCTGATTTGAACTTGTACCAACCGTTTGGATCTTCTTTTAGTTCAACAACCTTAGTGTCAGCAATGGCTACGCCTTGATCTAAATGTAGATCATCCATTTCCATGTAGTGGATTTCGTAACCACGACGCTGAGCTTCAAGCATCATGGCAAAGCTAGAGTCTTTTTTGATGTTAATGGATGAAATTGGATCCATTACGATGCCAAGTTTGATCATTTCTTTCTCCTAGCCTAGATCGCCAAAACGGACTTGTAAGGCAGTAATTGCGGTTAGAGCAGCAGTTTCGGTACGAAGTACACGTGGACCGAGTAGCGTCTCTTCAAATTTGTATTGTTCTGTCATGCCGATTTCTTCAGCGGACAGTCCGCCTTCAGGACCGATCAATAGGCGCACCTTACTGATGGGTTCTGGAAGGGTGTTAATTGAGTATTTTGCTCGAGGGTGCAGGTTTAGCTTCAACGCTTCACTCGGTTCGCTGCACCACTCTTCAAGCTGCATGATTGGGCGGATAACCGGAACCGTATTGCGGCCAGACTGTTCACATGCTGCGATAGCAATCTTTTGCCACTGCGCGAGTTTTTTCTCGAAGCGTTTAGTATCTAGCTTAACGCCACAGCGCTCTGAAATCAGAGGGGTAATGGTGTTTACACCAAGCTCAACCGATTTTTGAATCGTGAACTCCATTTTGTCGCCACGTGAAATCACTTGGCCTAAATGTAAGTCTAACGGAGATTCGCTGCTACGTTCGATACGTTCAGTAACATTAACTGTGACGTTCTTTTTTGATACTTCAGTAATTGTCGCTGGGAATTCAGCGCCACTGCCATCAAATAGAAGAACATCTTGGCCTTCTTTCATACGAAGGACTCGACCAACATGACCCGCGGCATCTTCGCCTAAAGCGAGTGAACCTAACTGATGAATGCGTTCTGGGTGATGGATACGAGGGATTCTCATGCTGGTAAACCTATAAATAGTGTCATTTGGGTATTTTGTCTCTGCCTAACATGGATGCTTTTAGTTGAAAAAACAAGGGTAGCGCAAGAGTTTCAGGGGCAATTCTGAAACTCTTGTTTGAGATGGAGGCAATTGGAGATGTTGGTTGCCTGAGTCGTGTTATTTACAAGCAGGGAAAACAAATGGGTTGTGATTACCTTGGATCGCATAGATTCGCTCATCACGCGTACACTCCCATTTATCGACAGGGAATTGCTTGTTCCACGCCATCATCAGGTTAGTCTGCTGCTTAGATAGTTTGAAGCCATACTCTTGGCTCATGTAAAGATAAGTACGCGCGATAGAACCTTTTGCTCTGTCTGGCGGCATAACCTTACGCTGCTTGAAGTTGACCTGCATTTCACATTGACCATAGCTAACGCCATCCATTCCATTCCACTGACTGAAATTGTAATTAGAGCGATCACCGTTAACCTCGCCAATGGCCGGAGTCAGATTATGAAGATCGGCTTCCATGGATTTGAATACTTTGTCGTTGCGAGTGCAGTTCTTACGTCCGCCATCCTGCCAGCACTGACGCTGGTGGCCGAATTGCCAAGCTGGAACCACGTGTTCCCACTCAATACGGGAAGCGCGCTTTTGCTGTTTTCTGACTTGATAACCGCAGCCGTCGAGGTCGGGGATACCTTTCTTTTTGTCTTTCCAAGTGATGTCACAACCACAATAAAATGAAGTCGGGTGATCGAGATAAATCTTCACGGCTTCTTTTTTTGCTTTGGAGAAGGAGCTTGGTGGAGCGGCGAAAACGCTTTGGGTTACCAGTAGGCCAAATACTATTGATAGGTAAAAGGACACTGATAGGCCAAATGCTTTTGGAGTGGTTTTTTGCATAGAGAAAGACTGATGAAAGTATGATAAACAACAGTCTAGCACTCAAATGTTAGTTCTCTCTATTACATTTATTCGCGTTACCTTGTGAGCTTAAGACTTAGCTCAATTGAAGGCCGGTAAAAGCTAAGGTTTGTTGGCATTGTTGACAACGATACGTTGATTGGCTGCGGATGACTTTGTTGTGTCGTCTTATCGACAAGGGGTAAGTGGTGCAATCACAGCGGTACTCAAAGGTTTTTCCTTGCACTGAGGTGATTTCCAAACTGTGGGTGGTTCTGGCTGGTACATTGAATACCTTTTCCATCACGTATTTCCACTCATTGCCGTGAGGCCTAACTCGTCCGAAGACCTGATATGTGATCAGATGTGCGAGTTCATGAGGCACGACTTCGTTAATAAAGGCGTCTTCATTTTCGCTGAATAACACTTGGTTGAGTTTTATCTCGTTTAACTGGAGGTAGGCTTTTCCCGCTGCCTTTCCTCTTAACTTGTAAGTGACAGCTGGGAATGAAAATTCACGAGAAAAATGTAGATTGGCAATAGCTAGGCATTCGCCCAATTTTTTATTTACTCGATGTTGTTGCGGGGTGTAAGACAAGCGTTGTTAACTCCAAAAAAAGCCTCAGCGTCTAAGCTAAGGCCTCATTATAACATTGCTCATCGATCGTGAAACGATTTAAACGTGATGTTTCTTTTTGATGACTTCGTGGTAAGCATGCCAGGTTCCGTAACCAAGTAATGGCATCGTTACAATCATACCCACGCCGTAGGTCGCGAAGCCGACTAAGATACCAGTACCAATGATACCAGCCCAAACGACCATCGCAGGGATGTTTGATTTAACAGCGTTGAAGCTAGTAAAAATCGCACTCATTACGTCTACACGTCTCTCCATCATTAGTGGAATGGAAAATGCTGAGATACTAAATATCAGGCTAGCGATAACAAAACCAATCACAGACCCTGTAATTAAGAAGGGAGCAAATTCGGTCAATGGTGCCCCTTGTACTGAAGGGTAAAGTGCGTGCAATAATGCAGCGATACGCATCCAGAATATCATCGCAACCATTAATACAATCGCAAACGCCCATTGGTGGGTTGAGTTGCGTGTGATGGCTTTCATCGAATGCAGTAGGCTAGCATTGTGCCCCTTTTCTCTTTCCCAGGCTGCGTCATACAAGCCTAGGGCAAGAAACGGCCCTATTAGCATGTATACAATCAAGCTTGGCATAACGACTAAATGTGTCCCTTGCCATTGGACAAGTTGAACAATGGCGATGGCCGCACCCATAAAGCACAAACCGTAAAATGCGCTGATTAATGGCATTCTCACTAAGTCGTGCAGAGCAAGCGACAACCAATGAAAGGGCGCTGAAATGCTCACCTGATTACATGGTATTGTACGAGCGTATTCTGAGTCTTTGATTTCTTTTTGTTTATCGTCGAAGTCTTGTGTATTCAATGTACGAGGCATAGATCCTCCTTGATCGGTTTTCTACCTGCGCTGCAGTTAAATTGCAGCGAACGAAACTCGATGCCCGACTTGGCGACGTCTTTGATGTAAGCGCGCATCAGCTAAATAGTTCACGAAACAAAGTCTGATCTTGATTTGTTCGTTAACATTATTTTAACTATTGACCGTGAAGCGGCAAATATCAACTTTTGACAGGCTGTTCTTAGTCAAAGCGTTCAAGGCGTATTTTTTGGTTGATGCTTAATAAAGTGCTCCTTTGAATATTTTCGCTACCAAATCAGGGTTATACGGGAAGTACCAATGTGCATAAGAAGCGATGGTCCTGTGTTTTATCCAAACAGGATCGGTTGGCCTACCATATTGAGATTCAGGCTGAGTTAGTACGGTTTCTTTACTGTCTGTTTTTGAATAATGGAAAGTATGACCACGCAGCATTTGACCATTGAAATTAGCTTCTAGGATCCCTAGCGCGGCTAGCTTTTTCTGCATAGTCGCTTTGGCATTTAACGCGCCAACCATGTTTTCTGTTTGGCTTTCTGTATCAGTCAATGCTTTGTTGAGGTATAGCATGCCACCACATTCGGCTAGGCAAGGTTTTCCTTGTTCAATGTGTGTGATGATTTGCTGCTTCAACGCATGATTGAGCGCTAGCTTATCCATATGTAATTCAGGATAACCTCCTGGTAAATACAAAGCGTCACACACTGGTAAATCATCATGTGCAAGCGGTGAGAAAAATGACAGTTTTGCCCCCAATTCGATCAACAAATCAAGGTTGGCTTGATACAAGAAAGCAAAGCTATTATCACGAGCTACTGCAATTGTATGACCAGTCAATGATTCATGTCTGGCTGGTAGTGCTTGCTTTGGTTTTTCAAATGCTTGTGCTGTTGGTAATGGGATATCACCATGTTCTAGTAGTAGCTTGGCTGCGTGATTAAGTCGCTCTTCTATGTCATCTAACTCTTGTGCTTGTACTAAACCTAAGTGGCGTTCTGGCAGCGACAAATCCATGTCTTTTGGTAACCAACCACAAAACTCGGTTTCAGGTTTTAGGCTTTCTTTTAGCATTTCAGCGTGACGTTCAGAACCTACGCGGTTTGCAACTACACCAAATACATCCACGTCATCACGGAATGTCGATAAGCCATTTACAATGGCTCCAAAGGTTTGTGCCATTGCGCCAGCATCTACCACGGCCAACATCGGAAGGTTAAATTTAGCCGCAATATCAGCACTTGAGCATTTGCCATCAAACATACCCATTACGCCTTCAATTAGAATCACATCCGCTTCTAGGGCTGCTTGGTAAATTAAGTGTTGGCATTCCGCTTCACCACACATCCACAAATCCAATTGGTAAGTGGGTGTATCTGATGCAATAGATAGAAATTGTGGATCAATAAAATCAGGCCCAGTTTTGAATACTCGAACTTTCTTTCCTTGTTGAACCAAAGCTCTTGCTAGAGCGGCGACCACGGTTGTTTTTCCGCTTCCAGAAGAAGGTGCGCCTACCACTAGGGCAGAACAGTAAGCTGTAGACATAATTATTCCTTGAGTTGTTCGAGTGCGCGAGTGAGCGCTTGCCATTGTGATTCGTTGGCGGGTAACCCGAAACGAAGTGCATCGTTTTCATCACAATGACGAGTAAAAACCCCTAACTTGGCGAGCTGATGGTGCCATGATGCCGAATCTGAAATTTCAACTCGGTGAAAGAGTATCTGTGATGTTATTTTTACCGAGCCCGCCATTTGGCCAAAATGTAGTTGTAAGATTTGGTTCATACGCTGAGCCTCTTCATGTAGGCGTTGGCGGTTTTTCTTTTGCCAATTGGAGTTGAGTAAGGCATGTGTGGTGACATAGCGAGTTGGGCCACTGAGTGTCCAAGGTCCAAGGTGTTGTTTAAGAATATTTAAACGCAATGGCGAGGCAAAACAAAAGCCTGCGCGAATCCCTGCCAGCCCAAAAAATTTACCCACTGATCGCAGGACTATTAGATTGTCAGGTACTCCTGTTGGGAAACTTGGTAACACTGAAAGCTCAGGAGTACAGTCTACAAACGCTTCATCAATCACGAGCGTTGAATGATCTTGGATATGATTTAGCCAAGTCAGTACTTCACTTGGTGGCACATTCAGTGCGGTTGGATTATTGGGATTAATCACTACGACCACGTCTGCCGTTTTCAGCTGTTCGATTGTCGGTTTGTGTAGGTAAAAGTCGAATATGACGGCTTGTATGCTTTGTTCTGCGTACTGCTGCCACGCATGTTGATGTTCTTTGTAACCCGTATGAGGCAATAGGATGTACGTCAATGTTGGCTGTGTCTTTGCAATCATATGAGGTAGCGATTGAATGGCTGCCTGACTGCCAGCTACGGGTAACAAGGCATCACTTTGATAGTAGGTTTGCGCGGCTGTGATTAAGCCATCATCGTCTTCTGGTAGCCGATTCCATACCGATGCAGGGATTTCAGGTATAGGGTAGTGGTGCGGGCTTACTCCAGTTGAAAGGTCGACCCATTGTTCGATTGGCCTTTGATAGCGCAATGAAAACTCGATTAACTTACCACCGTGATGCGGAAGTTCGTTTGAGGTTGAGTGTTTAATCGTCATTAGCGTACTTAAAGTAAAGAGTTAAAATAGACATGAAATCAAAATAAACAAAGAGTTAAAAGAGAAAGCAGTAGCATTACGATGGCCCAAAGCACACTGGTTTTTTGGACCAAAGATATGGCTCGTGGAATATCTTCTAAAGTCGCAATATTACCTTTTCCCATCGGACGTTTTTTCACAAGTTTTCCGTGGTAATAAGTATCGCCACCTATGATGATTTGTAGTGCGCCGGCACCTGATGTCATTACGGGGCCACCGTTTGGACTCGAGCAATGTTTAGCTTGTTCTTTCCAGCATTTCAGAGCCAACTTAGTGTTGCCTAAAAGGCTGTAGCTAAGTGCGGTTAAGCGCGCAGGTGCCCAGCCCATCACATCATCTACTTTTGCTGCCACATAGCCAAATTCTAGCCAGCGTTCATTTTTGTAGCCCCACATCGCATCAAGTGTGTTCACTAATCGGAACAGTAATGCCCCTGGAGCCCCAAGCAGTGCAAACCAAAATAGAGTGCCGAAGATCGCATCGTTACCATTCTCTAATACCGACTCAATCGTCGATGACGTGATCTGGCGTTGATCCATGGTTTCAGTATTACGGCTAACGATCCAACCAACTTTCTCTCGCGCTAAATCAAGATCACCTTGGCTCAGCGGCTGGTGGATCCACTGGGCGTGCTCAAGCAGGCTACGTTGACCTATCGCGATATACAGAACCACGATATTAAATAGCCAAAAGCCTAATGTGTTCCCCATGCTTAGTAGCGTATGTTGTAGCCAAAAGCTGAGTAAGCACAATGGAACAGTCGCAGCTATCCATGCGATCAAACCTGAGAATTTAGTGGCTCGGTTTAACAGCTTCTCGATTTTCTCAACCGCATAGCCAAAACCGATCAAAGGGTGAAATCGTTTAGGCTCACCTAGTAAGTGATCAAGCATCAAAGCTGCGATCATCATTAGCGCGATCGCTAAACTTGAATAACCAAAATTTAAATCAAAAAAGATCATCATATCTGCCAAATAATGCTGCTGACTGGATAGTGAAAATGAATAAACGCATAAACCAATCAACAGTTAATGAGCGAGGTTAGTCTGCGCTCTTATCGTCTTCCAATGTTCCACTTTCAGCTACACCCTCTTCAACGACACGTGCTTTTCGGCAAGCGTGTGAGAAGGTCGGATCGTAGAGTTTAGAGTCAACAAAATCATTGTCGCCTAGCACTTTACTGACGATGATCATCGCGGTGGAGCGAATCCCTTCATCATGCATAACTTGGGCGATCGTACCCAATGTAGCACGGAATATTCGCTGTTCAGGGTGACTGGCTTTTTCAACGACAGCCACTGGCCAATCTTGCGGGTAAACATCTGATAATTCACGAACCACTTTACGAATTAATGTTGCGCTAAGAAATAAACACAGTGTTGCTTCGTGAGAGGCAAGGGCGCGTAGATTCTCTTTTTCAGGAACAGGCGTTCGACCTGATGCTCGGCTAAGAATAATGGTCTGGCACTTTTCAGGTAGCGTCAGTTCTTGGCCAAGAGCTGCGGCACTCGCTTGGAAAGAGGAGACGCCCGGAACCACTTTCCAATCAATGCCAAGTTCGTTCAAGCGACGTGTTTGTTCTGCAAGCGACGAGTAAATTGAAAGATCGCCAGTTTGAACGCGTGCAACGTTTTGACCTTTTTCGTGTGCGGTTAGGTACACATTGGTTAGATCATCAAGATCCATGTCAGCGGAGTTATAGACCAGTGCATCAGGGTGAGCGCGATCGATGACGGCTTTTGGCACTAAACTGCCTGCGTAAACAATCACAGGGCACTCTTCAACTAAGCGTGCGCCTTTCACTGTGATTAAATCTGGGTCACCCGGCCCTGCGCCGATAAAAAATACCGTCATACTAGTTTGCCTCTTCCGTCACTGATTCTGGTTTAGGTTCAACTTTTAATGAATGGCCACGTTTTTGACCTTTTAGTACCTTGCCGTCTTTCAGTTGATATTTATTGGTGTAGCCACGCGGTGTTACGATCCAATCACCAAATCGGTAGCTGTTGCTGTTACCTATCACGACCGCGGCGTTCATACCAAATTCCACTTTGGTAAA
The DNA here is from genome assembly GCF_041470165.1 of Vibrio sp. 10N.286.46.A8. Taxonomy (NCBI): domain Bacteria; kingdom Pseudomonadati; phylum Pseudomonadota; class Gammaproteobacteria; order Vibrionales; family Vibrionaceae; genus Vibrio; species Vibrio sp. 10N.286.46.A8. The sequence goes on along the minus strand of NZ_JBFRLX010000084.1, from coordinate 13,144 downwards.
TTCAGCCAGTGTTGTCAGTGTGACTTTTTGCTCATCACGATACGCAGCATTCACGATAGCAACGGGAGTATTTGGGTCACGATGTTCCAAAAGGATTTCACGTGCAGTTTCAATGTGCTGAGTTCGCTTTTTAGAGCGAGGGTTGTAGAAGGTAATCGCAAAATCAGCCATTGCCGCGGCTTCAATCCGCTTGGTAATCACTTCCCAAGGCGTTAATAAGTCAGACAGAGAAATGGTACAACTATCGTGGCCAAGAGGTGCACCAACTAAAGAAGCACAGGCGTTAGCAGCGGTGATGCCCGGAATAATATCCAGTTCAACTTGTGCGTTTAATTCTGCGTTTTGCTCCAATAATTCAAGCACTAAAGGCGCCATCGCGTACATGCCAGAATCTCCAGAACATACCAATACGACTTCTCGACCTTTTGCTGCTTCTTCTACTGCGGCTTGAGCGCGGTCCCATTCGCGAGTCATACCACTTTGAATGACTTCTTGAGTGTCGATTAGTGTGCTGATTGATTCTACATACGGCTTGTAGCCTGCAACGACATCTGCATTCTTTACGGCTTGTTGCGCTGCGGGGGTTACTAGATCAATAGCGCCAGGCCCTAAGCCTACCAGTGTTAGTTTTGCCATGATTATTTCTCTTCCTCTGGTGCACCTAAACGAATTAAGCCTTCTTTAATTTGCTTATCGATAATCTGTAATAGTTCTGGCATATCGAGCATGCAGAACTTGTCACCTTGGATTGGCTCTGCCACTTGAACGTCAGCGTCTTCTGCCAGCATCTCTTTAATTTCTTTAAGATCGTTGATGAAGTGGTTACCCGACACAAGCAGTAGTGGAACTAGATTAAGAAGCGGTCTGCCTTGGCCTGTATGTTGCTCTTTAATGCGGCGAACCATTTCATCTTTCACTAACTTAAATGGCCATGCGCCTTCGAGCGAGCAAGTGAAGTTGCGTTGCGATAATTTGCCGAGTAGATCATCACAGTAATGGATCGATTGGTGGCCCGGGTTATCTAACATAGGCGCACCGTGGTGAACAAATACGTTGAAATGATCTTGTGGAGCAAAACGATCATGGAGGGCTGAAAGCAAGTTGGTCGTCAATTGACTGTGATGCATAATCGCTGGTGTTTGTTCGATACGTGCAAATGAGAACTGCTTGAAGCCATCGACAATCGATGTCATGTAGCGATGTTCATCGGTAGGGAATAGGTACACTGAAACAATCAAAATACGTTCGTAACCTTGAGTGTCTAGATCGGCGAGTACCTGAGGTAGGCTGAAACATGGCGTGTCTTTACGAGCCAGCTTCTTGATCACCATCTTTGAGCTGGTGGCGATACGCACTGGCACATCTGGGTAACTTTGACGTACGCGCTCTGCGAGAGTTTCATAACGTTGTTGTTCTACAACGCTACCAAAGCAGCTCAGTACAATGGCTGTGCCTTGGTTATAATGACGAAGTCGTTTCATAATTGTCGCTGTCCTTATCTAATCTATATCACAAGATAAACGGGTTATCTCATGTTGGTAATGAGGTTAAAGTGAGCTTTGAAATATCGTGTCCATAGCTTGCAAAGTATTTGGCCTACTGTGTTCCTAAAACTCAGTGATACCTAAAGTTCAGTGGTGCCGTCTGCATTTTCAATTGGTGCGATAAACTTAGGATCTAAATAAGCTTTTAATGATTTCCGCTCGACTAAATTTGTGAATAAATCTTTCCAGTCTTGCTCGGTAAATTCTTCGATACCTCGAACCCAAAGCCCGTTGTTAACAGGTGTTTCATGTTCTAGTAAACGTTCGTAAATCACCATTGCGGCGCGGTTTCTGCAGGTGCCCGCACAGTGTGTGCGGCTTATCTTGATGCGCTGTTCACCGTCGGAAAAATTGAGCGCTTTAAGTACCTGTCTAAGATCGTGTGCAAGGTTTTTACTGCCTTCTTTCGCGCAGCGGCCACCTTCACATAGCAATACGTGATGGCGGTGGTAGAGCATCGGGCGGTTTAAATCGACATGCTTAGGCTTACACTGAAAACCATCTACCACTTCATTACCGTGAAGGTTGATTTTGACGTTTTCATCTAGCCAGTTTTTCCACTTCTTCTTGGCGAGGGGTTCATCGTATTCGATGCGAGTACAAGACAAAGTCATGTTGAAACCGTCTTGTTTGAACTTCCACTTAGGTACCAATAGTTGATCTCGTTTACCGTGCTTTAGCGCGGCCGCTTCAGAAACCGATGATACCCCCGTGATTTTTTTTACGTATTCTGATGGGTTTTCAATCCCTTCAACGCCGTCGAGTTGCTCGGCTGAATAAGTGTGGAAAGGAATTTGGCTTTCAGACGAGAGTTCTAAAATACCTTTTTCATCTGCTTTTAAAGCGATACTGGCGAAAGCTGAAACACTGGCTTTTGCTAGGTTATATTCAGTCAGGAAAACATCGATACCTGCTTTTAATACATGCAAAGGAGTATTGCGGTCACAACCTATTCCAAGCACAAGCGATTTTGGTCGCCACAGTACGGTTTTATTTTTAAAGTCGGCGTAACCTTTTGGTTGTGCTTCATCTGAAATCAGAACTAAACCATCCCAATCATCAGTACTGATTTGAGAAAGGTCTGTATCGCTTAGTGCTGGGTGGGTAATGATGTGTCTTGGCATGGAACGTTTGTTCTGCCACCAGTTCTGTTCGCCAGCGTGCTGCACGATTAGAATGCGTTTTTCATTTACAACTGCTGCGCTGGTGGTGGTGATCGCGGGTTCGCATTGTGGATCAAGTGTCCAACCAAATGGCGAACCGAGCATATCAACCGACAAACTGCCTGCAGCGTCAGAAGCGGTGGTGATTACAGGAGTCGCGTTGAGTGCTTGTGAGACTTGTAACGCGATCCCATTTGCGCCACCGCGATGTCCAGATAACATAGGGATCACGAATTGGCCGTGATCGTCAATGCAGATCACGCCGGGGTCGGTGCGTTTGTCTTCTAGCAAAGGGCCGATCATTCGGCTGACAATGCCCGCAGCAAAAAAGCAGATATGGTGATCATATTGCTTAAATTGAGGAGGAAGAAAACCAGAAAGCGGCAGGGTTAACTCATCGGCTTCTGGGTATTCTTCTTGTCCAACTGGTGCAATAAAGACATCAGCAAACGGAAACGTTTTAGCTAAGCGTTTGGCTTGCCTTGCTCCGTGTAGCGTGATGGCATAAATGGCGATTTTCATTACGCTTTACCGCCAATAGTTTTATCGATGCCATCTTTACCACTATCAGCTTTACCACCATCAAGAACGGCACATTTCTTTGATTCATTAGTACCACGTAGTACGCCACGACGAGCGCGAACAGAAAGCTGAACCATAGAGAAATAACGGTTTTCATTCGGTACATCACGTAGGTCAGAGTAAAGCTCTTGTTTCTCTGTGGTGGCATGCGACACGTAGGTTGCACAATCCAACATATTCATCGACTCAAGTTGAGAGATCAGCTTAGGGATAACGCGACCTGCTTTGATTAACATGATGGTGTCAAAATCTTCGACTAGTTTTTCTAAACACTCGATACCCCATGTCGCAGGTACAACACAAAAACGCTCCTGACCGTCAGCAAGTGGAATTTTTGTTTGTGATGGAATAGCGGTAACTGAAGTGATACCCGGAATGATCACCGGATCAAGTTCAGGAAGTAGCTCTGTCAGTTCTTCTTGGATGTATGCCCATGTGCTGTAAACCGATGGATCACCTTCGGTTGCAAATGCCACGTCTTTACCTTGCTTTAATAGTTCAACAATTGTGACGGCGGCTTTACGCCATGCAGGAACGTTGATGTTTGGGTCACGCGTCATTGGGAAATGCAAAAATAGGTATTCGCCTTTCATGCTTTCAGGGCTAACAGAACCCGCGGCAATTTGTTGAGCAAAAGAGTGGTTACTGCCCGCGTCCTTTTCTGGAAACGCGACAATGTCGACGGTGCTGAGTAGTCGGTGAGCTTTAAGTGTTAATAATTCTGGGTCTCCAGTGCCGACACCAATTGCGTACATAGTTCCTAATTTCATCTGTGCTTTCTCTAATTATGTTTTTATTTAATATGTTGAGTGGCGCTTAATTAAAAAATTAAGCGCTTATTTCTGAATAAACGGCTTGGTAAAAATAAATAAGTGAATCGGATTTTCTGATTGATAACGGGTGTAGTGAGCGAGTGGTACGCCTGTTGATATAGAGACCAGTTGAACCTGTGTCGGAGCATCGCTGTCTTTACTCCATTGATGAAGTTCGCAAACTGAATCGACAGTCACTGCAGAACCGATCACGACGCCTCCCGGTTTTATTGCTGACCAACAGAAATCTAAAATGGTGTGCATGTTGCCGCGGCTTCCACCAATAAAAATACTGTCTGGCTGAGGCAAGGTGTCGAGCTGCATTGGGGCTTTATCTCGAATCAGTTGTACGTTGTCGGTACCGTGCGCTCTAAAGTTAGCCTCGACCGACTCATAACATTCTTGGTTTGATTCAATGGTGAAGACTTGTCCTTGATAGCACTGTTTAGCGGCTTCTATCGCAATAGAACCTGAGCCTGTGCCTATATCCCACACCACAGATCTTGGTTGAATACCCATACTTGCTAACGCTAAGTGACGAACGGGCTGTTTGGTAATTAAGCCGCGCTTAGGCATGCGCTTCATGAAGTCATTATCGTTGGCGTATTGGCCCAATTCACCCCACGCATGAGGTAGCGTTCGGTGCAGTACCATTACATTGAGCGTAGAGAAGTCGTCGGAACTTTTTAGTGCGAGGTCTTCGAGAGTCCACTGGCTTATCTTTTCGTTGGTGCCACCTAAGTTCTCACATACCCAAGCCGTCCAACCTTGTTGATTAAAGTCGACTAAGTGTTTCGCAATACGAGCTGGGTTGTTTTGAACATCGGTTAGCAAGCAGTAGCTAGTTCCCCATTGCATTTGGCTTGCGATACCTTTAATGCCATCGTAATGCTGCTTTCTTCCATGTAGTGAAATTGCTTTGGTTTCTTGCCATGCAATGCCGACTCGGCTGCAAGCGAGTTGCATTGAACAAGGGGAGGGAATAAAGCGTACTTCATCATTAGGCAGTTTTTTTAACAACGATTCGCCGATGCCAAAGAACAATGGGTCGCCAGAAGCTAATACGACGACGCCGCCTTCCTCGCATTCATCAAGCAACTTAGCGAACCAAGATTGATAGCCTTCTTGCATCGATAAGCGTTGACCTTTGAATTGGGGGAACCAATCCAATAGTCGGTCGTTACCTGCAACAACGCGTGCAGATTCAACAGCATTAACAGCTCGACTGGTTAGGCTTAAACACCCATCTTCGGGTACTCCGACTACCGTGATAGCCGATTGATAGCAATCGATAAGCTGAGAGTGAGTACTTACATTATTCATTTTACTGACTCAGCAAGTAGGGCGTGAATAGTCGATACCACTAACGGGCTGCCACCTTTACGGCCTAGGCTGGCAATGTAAGGCACGGTGTTTTGTTCGGTTAATGCTTGCTTCGATTCATCTGCTTTTACGAAACCAACAGGAATGCCAATGATCAATGCAGGTTTTGTTTCGCCTGCTTCTATCATGCGCAATAGCTCAAGTAATGCGGTAGGCGCATTGCCTACACCTATGATAGAGCCGTCGAGTAGGCCGTTATCGCGGGCATAACGCATTGAGTGAATAGCACGTGTTTCGCCTGTCTCTTTGGCCGTACTAATGACGTCTGGATGACTAATGAAGCACTGTGCTTTATTGCCGTAAGCGTTGAGGCGAGTTTGATTTAAACCTGTCACGATCATGCTGACATCGGTAATGATGTTGGCACCGTTTTTTAAAGCGGTAATGGCAGACTCAATCGCGTTGTCGCTGAATTGATATAATTTAGCGTATTCAAAATCACCCGTAGTATGAATGGCACGACGAACCACATTCCATTCACCTTGATTGAAGTTATGTCCCCCATGGAGAGTTTCTATTTCTTCATCGATGATAGAGAAGGAGTCACTTTCAATTTGACGGCCTTGCTTGGTCATTTGACGCATATCGTTAGTCATGGAGTTTTCCTTGTTCATGCTTATTCATCATGAAAGTGAGTGTTGGTATCACTTCCTTTTGAGCAGAGATGTTCTGCTAATAGATCGCCGTTAAAATCGATCAATTTGAATTCAATGCTGACGTGATGTTTGACATACACAGCAGCGTGCTCTGCAGCTTGTTTGCAGAGCAAGGTAAGAAAGTCGTAATTGGGAATCTCTTGGCCCGATTGGGCTTCTTTCCATGTGTCGAGTACGTGGCGGCCTGTGTTGGCTTGGCTAACAGCTTCGGCAAACTCACTCGATGCACCCGATTGAATGGCGAGGTCGGCCAGCAATGAAAAGTCGATAGCTTTACCGGATACGTGAGTCATCATGTGCCCAGCGACCATCTTGCCTAGTTTGCCTATCATGGCGACGACGGTGATTTTGCTCACTTGATAACGTTTTGCTGCGCGCAGTCCGACCCCAACAAAATCACCCGCTTGGATAAAACACATCGAGTCATAACTTGGTAGCATGGCCATCGCTGACTTTTCGGTTCGAGATCCTGTCGTGAGAACCAAGTGGTTTTGGCCATTTTGTTTCGCTATTTGTACCGATTGACGCACTGATGCTGAAAACGCTGAAGTGGAGTAGGGTTTTACCGTTCCGCGTGTCCCGAGAATGGAAATACCACCGATTAAACCGAGTCTTGGCCCAATGGTTTCCTTGGCTCGCTCTTCTCCATCAGGGACGCAAATTTCCAGTGATATACCGACGTGTTTTTTCTGTTGGCTGGTCGCTTGGTTCCATTCCAAAGTCACCATATCGAGAATGTTTTTTCGAGGAACGGGATTAATCGCCGCCTGACCGACGGGAAGTTCTAATCCGGGTAGAGTCACACGAGCTACGCCAACACCCCCATCGATGTGAAAACCGGGCTCTGAATGCCAGCGGGCAATACTCTGAATATGGGCTTCGTGGGTACAATCAGGATCGTCCCCTGCATCTTTAACAATGCTGGCGGTCACCGCATCATTGGATGTTTGGATAAACGCGACCTTAAACGTAGCGGGCTCACCATTAGGTAGAGTGATGGATATATAGTCAGGCTTTTGTCCGGTTAATAGTGTTTGAACTGCCGCTCTGCTTGCTGCCGCTGCGCACGCACCTGTGGTAAACCCACTGCGGAGATCGGACTTATTTTTGGATCGTTTAACTTTTGTGACCACAGTATTCTTCATCTACGTTTTAGGTATTGACGAATACAGAGCGTTCCCTTGTTAGACAAGGTATGGATGGTGTTGAGTTTTCCCGCTCGATATTCATGTGTGTCCAGGTATTCTGACTTACGATGTTGAGGTTCTCATTGCGCTTTACTCCTTCCCAAGTCGTGTGACTCAGTGGCTTGTAAAGGGCTCATCGCTTACAGCTGCGGGTACAGTTCAGGAGTTACACCTGATTCCCTGATGTGACGTTATACTTCGATATCTATCCTGAGGATTTCTCCGTTGTTTGGTGTTTCTATGATTTGCTTTGGTGTCCCTAAACTGGCTAATGTTTTTATCCAGTCACCATGTCCGAGCAGCAAAATAGGGTTCTCATTGTTGTGGTGACGAGAAACTCGTTGGATCCACTGAATCGCCATTGTTCTTCGTTGCTGTTCTGAATCGAACTCACTGAGCTCCATTTGAGAAATGACGGGCACTTTCAGGTAGCGTGCGATGGTTTTAGCACTGGAAATAGCACGGCCTAATTGACTGGTGTAAATAGCATTGAGGGTCAATGATTTTTGAGTTGCAAGATAACGACCGACGTTATGCATCTGTCGTTTGCCTTTCATTGTCAGGGGGCTATCCAGTTGATTCTGTGCTTTGCCTATTCGATTCCATTCGGTTTCGCCATGACGAATCGCAATGATGGTGAAGCGTTCAGCTTTCATTACTTTTCTCTATCAAAATGGAAACAATGAATAGGGCGCCAAACGCGGTGGTGACAACACCAAGAGGCAGTTCTTGAGGAGCAACTAAGGTTCTCGCCAAAATATCACTTAATAGCATAAGCAAAGCCCCAATCAGCCCTGAAGTGATGAGTAACTTTTTGTGCAATGGGCCGATGATTTTCTTCGCGATATGAGGAACCATCAAGCCAATAAATCCGACAACTCCGATGATAGAAACAAAACATGCAGTTGCAAAAGCGCAGACAATAAAGACACCGCTTTGCAGGCGTTTTGTGTCTACGCCCATGGTTTGTGCTACGTCGTCTCCTGCAAGTAAACAATCTAACTGGCGATGTTTTAATATACCTAGGGCTATCAAGGCGATAAGTCCAGCAAGCACAATTAGCACATTGTCCCAGCGTGCGTTTCCTAGGCCTCCTAGCGACCAAAATAGAATTGAGTGGGCAGCTCGTTGATCACCATGGAAGACCAAGAAGTTAGTCAAGGCTGTAAATAAAAATGAAATAGCCAACCCGGCTAAAACAATTTGAGAAGACGCTTGTCCATCTACTTTTCTGACTAGAAATAGCACTGCCGAAGCCGAGATTATTCCACCGATAAAAGCGGCGAGTGGAAGTGTCCAAATGCCGATAGCGCTGCCGATGACTGTAATCACAAAGACTGCTCCAGTTGCGGCACCGGATGACAGTCCAAAAATGAAAGGGTCGGCAAGATCGTTTTTTGTCACGGTTTGTAATAACGCCCCAACAATACCTAACCCAGCACCGCAAATAATAGCGATGATTGTTCTAGGTAAGCGCAGGTGCAGTACCACTTGATCTATCGGTGAGTCGATCTGTTGACTCATCGCCGCTGAAAAAATCGTAGCGACTTGTGCAAAAGATAGCTGAACGCTGCCCAAACTCAGAGAAAACATCGCTAAGAGGGCAAAAACAGAACTGAATACGCAGGTGTTCAGTGCGGTTCGGTTCAGGTTAGTACTAAGACTTGTCATGTATTTCTTGGATGCGCTGTGCCAATTTTTCAATTGCAGCTATGTTTGCTGGCCCGGGAGTAATTTCCTCATAACGCAGAGGAAGGTATTGGGTGGTCTTTACCGCTGTGGTCAGCTTCATCGCTGGGTGCTGTTCCAAAAAGGCTTGCATGCCTTTAGCGCCTGTCCCATTTTGATAATCGAGAAGAATAATGACATCAGGGTTATGCATCGCAACTGACTCCCATGATGTGGTTCCCCAGCTGATATCCAGATCTTTCATTACATTGGCGCCACCCGCTGCTTCTATCATGGCGCTCACTGTCGCATACTTTCCTGCTGTGAATGGTTTCTCTTCCCCTGAATCATACAGAAAGACTTTAAGCGGGGTTTGATTCTGGGTTTGCTGTTGAATCAATATTAATTGCTCTCTCCAAGTGGAGATAAGAGTTTGAGCTCTGTCTTGCTGACCGAATAAAGTCGCAAGGCGTGTCACGTCATCGAACATCTGTTCCATGTTAGCTGGCTGCTTATCTTTACGGATATGGCTGCAACTCTCATTAAGAATCAGAGTATTGATGCCAAACTCTTTCAGAGAATCAGGCGTGACTGAGCCGCCTAATCGCATACCGTAATTCCATCCTGCAAAGAAAACATCAGGGTTGGCATTAACTAACACCTCCAGAGAAGGATATTTCGGTGCGAGCTCTGGAATGCTGCCCTGGAGGCGATTAAATTCAGGGGTCGTTTTGTAGTACCCGCTAATACCGGTCACTCCGATCATATTCTCTTCAAGCCCGAGAGAAAATGCCATCTCAGACATATTGATATCGTGAGTGATTAAGGTTTTCGGCGCTTTATCTAAGGTAAGTGTAGAGTCGCAGTTTTCTACCGTAATTTGGGCTTGTGCGGACACGGTAAGTAATAAAGTTAATGCTGATAGTTTTTTCATGAAAGCTCCTGTCCTTGGTCGAGTTCAATGTCGAAAAATTTGCTTGTTTTCTGTGTGCGCTTATTGGTCGTGCTGATTAAATCGACTTCAAAGATCGGCTTAAGTTGATTGTGAGTTAGTAGTTCTTCTACCTTTCCTTTCGCGACTACCTGGCCGTGTTCCAAAATCGCAATGTGCGTCGCGAACTTGGCCGCAAGGGAAATATCATGCAGTGAGCAAATCAGTGTTTTTTCTTGCTCTTTCAATAGTGATAAAACTTCCCCTTGAGCACATGGATCTAGATGGTTTAGAGGCTCATCCAACACCAGAAACTCGGCGTTCTGACATAAAGATCGTGCAATATGTGCTCGCTGCCTCTGGCCACCTGAGAGCTGTCCCATTCTTCGTTCGAGGAAAGTATCGATCTTTAGTGCTTTACTCATTTGGTCAAGTGAAAAGCTAGAAGTGGCTTGATTGGAAGCGGTTAGTTGAATGTACTCTCTTAGTGTTAAACGACCATCCACTTGACTGTGTTGTGGAAGGTAACTGATTTGTTTTGCTCTTTGCTGGCAAGTTAACTTACGTAGCGGCAATTGGTTTATGACGACTTCGCCTTTGAAGGGAAGCAAATTAACCAGTGCTTTTAATAACGTGGTTTTTCCGGAACCATTGCGTCCAATGACTACCCAGCGCTCACCTTGATTAATTTTCAGATCGAGTGGGTGCAGTCGTTGAGTGTTTTGTTGTTGAACTGAAAGTTTGTGGCAAAGAAGCATGAGTTACTGAGAATGGTTTGTTTTTAACAAGTGCTATTACATTAAAATTTAAACGTTTGCGTAACATTGATCTCAGCACGTAAAATCCCCACTATTATCAAAATAATCTATAAGTTAACGCTTGTGCTACGTGAAAGGGTTAGGATTGATTAGTGAAAGAATAGAAGAATAGAAGAATAGAAGAATAGAAGAATAGAAAGAAAAAAGCCTCTGAGAACAGAGGCTTTTAAAATTACGTTTCAGCTAAGCGTGTTACGTAATGCTTACAGGCCTGCGAAGTCCGCAAGGATAGCTGCTTTGTCAGTTGCTTCCCAAGGGAACTCTTCGCGACCGAAGTGGCCGTATGCAGCAGTCTGCTTGTAGATAGGTTGAAGAAGGTTCAGCATCTCTTGAAGACCGTATGGACGTAGGTCGAAGTTTTGACGAACTGCTTCAATGATGATTTCGTGCGCTACTTTCTCAGTACCAAACGTTTCAACCATGATAGATGTTGGATCTGCAACACCGATAGCGTAAGACAGTTGAATCTCACAACGGTCAGCCATACCAGCAGCAACGATGTTTTTCGCAACGTAACGAGCTGCGTAAGCTGCAGAACGGTCAACTTTTGATGGATCTTTACCAGAGAATGCACCACCACCGTGACGAGCTGCGCCGCCGTAAGTATCAACGATGATCTTACGACCTGTTAGACCACAGTCACCCATTGGGCCACCGATTACGAAACGGCCTGTTGGGTTGATGAAGAAGTTAGTGTCTTTGTTGATCCACTCAGCAGGAAGTACTGGCTTGATGATCTCTTCCATTACCGCTTCACGTAGGTCAGGTGTTGTTACTGAATCACAGTGTTGAGTTGAAAGAACAACAGCGTCGATACCAACGATCTTACCTTGGTCGTATTGGAACGTTACTTGAGATTTCGCATCTGGGCGAAGGAAGTCAAGCTTGCCGCTCTTACGTACTTCAGCTTGCTTCTTAACAAGAAGGTGAGAGTAAGTAATTGGAGCTGGCATTAGGATTGGTGTTTCGTTAGTCGCGTAACCAAACATGATACCTTGGTCGCCTGCGCCTTGATCTTTAGGATCGGCTTTATCAACACCTTGGTTGATGTCTGGAGACTGCTTACCAATTGTGTTTAGTACTGCACAAGAGTCAGCGTCAAAGCCCATATCAGAATGAACGTAACCAATTTCACGAACTGTTTCACGAGTGATTTCTTCGATATCAACCCATGCAGACGTGGTTACTTCACCGCCAACCATAACCATGCCGGTCTTTACGTAAGTCTCACAAGCAACACGTGCTTTTGGATCTTGTTCAATGATGGCATCAAGAACAGCATCTGAGATTTGGTCTGCAATTTTATCTGGATGGCCTTCTGAAACAGATTCAGAAGTGAATAGGTGCTTAGCCATGAGAGCTCCACTTTTAGTTTAGTTTTTAGTTGCAAATAGTTAAATGCAAATAATTTATGCCGTCGCAATCGAGGAAGCGCCGCCATTCAATACAGTATATTTTGTAGGTGTTTCTACATCTAGACGGCTATTTTAAATTCCAACGGTCGAATTACAAGCTCTTTTTTAGGATATGTCATAACTAAACGTTTGCGTGTTGATAGGGGGAAGCCATTGTTAAGTGGTGTAAATGATCGAAAATTGCGGAAAATGACCGTTAAAGTACCAGTAAAACGTTTGCAGTCGCTATAGTCGTTTGAGAGAATACCCGCGCTAATAAAAATGAAAACTTTAGCATCTATCTCTTTTTTAAATCGCTTATGTATCCAGGAGCAGACATGCCTTCTCGTAAAGATCTAGCCAATGCAATCCGCGCACTTAGCATGGACGGTGTTCAACAAGCAAACTCAGGCCACCCAGGCGCACCTATGGGTATGGCTGACATCGCTGAAGTTCTTTGGCGTGGTCACTTGAACCACAACCCAGCAAACCCAGAGTGGGCTGACCGAGACCGTTTTATTCTGTCTAACGGCCATGGTTCAATGTTGATTTACTCTCTGCTTCATCTTGCAGGTTACGAGCTTTCAATTGAAGACCTGAAAAACTTCCGTCAACTGCACTCTAAGACTCCAGGTCACCCAGAGTACGGCTACGCTCCTGGTATCGAAACAACGACGGGTCCTTTAGGTCAAGGCATCACCAATGCTGTTGGTATGGCGATGGCTGAAAAATCATTGGCTGCACAGTTCAACAAAGAAGGCCACGACATCGTCGATCACTTCACTTATGCGTTCATGGGTGATGGTTGTTTGATGGAAGGTATTTCTCACGAAGCATGTTCTCTAGCGGGTACGCTAGGTCTTGGTAAGCTGGTTGCTTTCTGGGATGACAACGGCATCTCTATCGATGGCGAAGTTGAAGGTTGGTTCTCTGACGATACACCTAAGCGTTTTGAAGCTTACGGCTGGCACGTAATCCCAGCAGTTGATGGTCACGATGCTGACGC
>NZ_JBFRLX010000083.1:0-8815 GCF_041470165.1 Vibrio sp. 10N.286.46.A8 | reverse complement strand
AGTTTAAGGTCTGGTCTATCTTATCGATGGTGGCAACGCCCGTTTCATCAATATTCTGGAGTATGGATTCAAGAGACGACCCTGCCGTGCTCTTGCCTTCAAACCAATTCAGTTGCTGCTGATAATGCTCGATGTTATTCACAACGACTTGTTTGAGTGGCTCTAACTCATCAACATAATCCGCAGATAAATAAGGAATTGAACTTCGGTTAATATCCAAAAAACGGATGGTAAGCGTGGAGGATTGGAGCATCAAAGGGGTTGCTTGTTGAGTTATGGTTTCGATGTGTGAGGTTATGTTTTTATTGCTGCTAATGCTCAACCAAGCGCTGCCAAGCATAATCACAATCAGCGTAAAAAAACCAAAATAGACTCGAGACGCTATGGAAGAAAACCTCTTGGTTTTACTCTGACTCATAGTTATTCCTTAATCTAGTAGCGAAAAAAAGGGCACATAAAATGTGCCCAAGAATGGAGTTATTTAACGTGCCCTAATCAATCTGCCTTTAGGGCTAAATGGACAGTATGTACTTACTATTTAAACACGACTCTTTGAGCGTAAGCCTAATTCAAAGAGCTGCTCTTTCTAGCTTGTGATTACCACCAAGCTTCAAACATTGCGCCGAACGACAATGTATCAACATTGGTTGTGTTCACAGTGTTGCCTTTAGTTTCGACATCACCCACGGTTGTGTAAAAGCGAAGCATTGGACGACTCCAAGGTAAGCCACCGAGAGAAACGTTTTGAGATAAAGTTACCTTCCACGCGTTTTCTTCGCCGTCGTCATCGTAATCAACCATGCCGTAACCAGCTTCTAACCATGTAGAATGAACGTCATCCCATTGGTACTGTGGACGAACGATACCCGCATACTCAGTGTTATCGCGAGCTAAGTCTGCACCAGAGTTATCTTTATACGACACTAGGTAATCAATGATGAATTTATCCGATGCTGCGTAGTTACCTTCAATGCTTGCGTAAAAAGTTTTATAGTCGCCTTTCAACTCAAATACCGATGAATCTGCACCATCACCATACTTAACGACTAACTTGTTGGAATCTCCTAAACCAAGAGTTGCACCTACTAGGTATGCCGTTTCATCGCTCACTTTAGTACCAGCTGTTACCACTTTTTTCGTTTGACCTGTTTTTTGGTCGATCACATATTTAGTTGAACTCGCTGTATCCGCTTCATCTGAAGCAAAACCGTAGTTCGCATACAAGTCCAGTTGACCGATACCCGCGTTAATTGAATGAAGTTTAGAAGTAATTGCGTATCGACCATTGTCATTTACGAGGCCGCCTTTCACTTGGCCAACAAAGCCCATATCTAGCTTAGCGCCACCGAAATCTAGGTTGTTAAAACCAGCGCCTTGACCATCGTGTGTCATCCAGAAGTAATCATTCAAACCTTGTTGCGGACGTTGGTGGAAGTCGCGACCAGCCCACATGTAAAGTTCTGGTTGGCTTTCAAATACATTAGTTACACCAGCGTACATTTTTTTCATGCTCAAGCCGCCGTCATCAGCCCAAGCGTCAGCTTCCCAGTGGTCAGCCATGAATACGACGTCCCAAATCGCACCATTGTCAGCTTCGAAAAGCTTAGCTAGCTGAACCTCACCACCATTAGCTTCGTTACCCAAACGACCGACAGAACGACCTGTTGTACCGATGTCTACGTAACGCTCATCACCGCTCTTGTAGTGAGCGCCGTAACGAGCATAACCAGAGAAGACGATGCCATCTGGCACCTTAGTTTCTGCAGTTAAAACCGCGGGTTGTTGATCGTTAACATAATTAATATCAACAACCTTAGATTCTAACTCTTGAATTCGTTTTTCTAGTGCTTCGATATTAGTATCAGCAGCAAAAGAAGAGAGTGAAGCAAGCGAAGCCGCCACTGCGACCGTTATTGGCAAAAGCTTAAATTTTTGCATTGTAATTCCCTATTATTTTTTTGAGTTTTCATCGAACAGGGAAATATTAAGCAATGAAAGCGTTGAAAAGTTAGTTGCTGTTCACACTGATAAACCCGCCTAAATACCATGAAACTTTTAGAGTTATCACCAGATATGGTTATTTATTTATAATCAGATAGATAGACGTAAAAACCCGTAATAATACAGCTTGAAATCGCTTTCATTTCATCAGTAATGGCGGGGTCTATCACGGAAAAGAGTGTGGTGGAGCGAGGAAAATATGGTGAAATTTTGATTGATTTTCGTAAATATGAAAAGCCTCAAAATCTAAGGCCGATTTTGAGGCTTTTGGGGGTAATTCAAATACCCAGCTATCTAAAATTAATTATTTTTTAAATTGAATCTAGGGACTCTATTCCCATATTGAACAGGGTAAATGCGTAGATATCAGCAGTGAGATCGATCGCTTTGCTCAGTGGCATTCCCGCACCGTGACCCGCATTAACATCGATACGAATCATCACAGGCGCACCGCCTTCATGCTTATCTTGCAGCTCTGAGATGAACTTATAAGAGTGAGCTGGCACCACACGGTCATCGTGATCGGCTGTCGTAACCAGTGTTGCTGGGTAATCGACGCCTCGCACCACATTATGAACCGGAGAATAATCTAGCAGATATTCGAACATCTCTTTATTTTGGGCGGATGTGCCATAGTCGTACGCCCAACCTTCGCCAGACGTGAATGTGTGGTAACGCAACATGTCCAACACCCCAACCGCAGGCAGAGCCACTTTGAACAACTCAGGCCTTTGAGTCATACAAGCGCCAACCAACAAACCACCATTAGAACCGCCGCGGATCGCTAACTTATCGCTACTGGTGTAGTTTTCTGCAATTAAGAACTCGGCAGCGGCAATGAAGTCATCAAAGACGTTCTGCTTTTGTTGTTGTGTACCCGCTTTGTGCCACGCCTTACCATACTCACCACCGCCACGCAGGTTAGGCACCGCATATACGCCACCCAGTTCTAGCCAACTGCCAACCGTGCCCGAGAAAGAAGGCGTTAGGCTAACGTTAAAGCCACCATAGGCGTACAACATGGTTGGGTTATTGCCATCTAACACTAATCCCTTCTTATAAGAGATAAGCATCGGAACCTGAGTGCCATCCTTCGAGGTATAGAAGACTTGTTTAGACTCAAATTGATCCGACTCAAACGGAGACTCAGAGCGTTGGTAGATTTCAGAGCTTCCAGATTCAACATCAAAAGAGAAAATCGTTGGCGGCGTTACATAGTTGGTAAAGGTGTAATAAAGCTGAGTTTGCTCGTTTTTTCCACCTAAGCCACTGGCCGTTCCCAGCCCAGGCAAATGAATGTCACGAACTAGGTTACCTTGGTAATCCAACTGCTCAACCTTAGACACCACATCCACCATGTAGTGAGCAAACAAGTAGCCACCACCCGTGCTGATATCCAATGGCTGTGGCTTTTCAGGGATGATTTCGAGCCATTTCCCATCGCGAGTATCAAAGCTCACCACCTTGCCATTAGGCGCATCAAGATTCGTATATAGAATGAAGGTCTCATCTTGGTTATCGATGAGATAAGTGTCGCTATCCACATGATCAATCAGCGTATTCAGCTTTTGTTCTGGTGAATTTAAATCGATATAGAACAGTCTATTACCCGATGTCGACTCTCGCCCTAGAATGATCAAGTAACGGTCGTCTTCAGTGGTGTAGCCCGACACATAACGGTGTTGTTCAGCGTTGCTCTCACCAAAAATTACCTTGTCGCTAGCTTGCTCTGTACCCAATTCATGGAAGTAAAGTTTGTGCTGTTCGGTACGTGCTGAAAGCTGGCTGCCGTCGGGCTTGTCGTAGCTAGAGTAATAAAAGCCGCGATTACCCAACCAAGAAATACCGGTAAATTTAGCGTCTGTGATTTCGGCTTCAAGCTGCTGCTTAGTCTCAGTATCAATCACAAAGATCTTACGCCAGTCGCTACCACCCTCTGAAATACTGTATGCCACTAGGCTGTAATCTTTCGAAAACGACACCGAGCCCAGTGATGTGGTGCCATCTTCCGAGAAGGTATTCGGATCTAGGAACACTTCAACCTGCAGGCCTTCTTTCTGACGATAAAGAATGCTGTGATTCTGCAGGCCGTCGTTCTTATAGAAATAGGTGTAATCACCTCGCACAAACGGCTGCGAGCTCTTTTTGTAGTCTTGCGCTTTCGCTAATCGCTCTCGCAGTTCTGCGCGATACGGGATTTGAGCGAGGTAATCAAACGTCACTTCATTCTGGCTCGCCACCCACTGCGCGGTTTCGTCACTTCTGTCGTCTTCTAACCAGCGATATGGGTCTTCGATTATCTGACCAAAATAGTCATCGCTGACGATCTGTTTGTTGGTGACTGGATATTGATACTCTTTTAAATAGCTCATCGTGATCCTTATTAAAAATAATGTGAAATCGTCAGATAACGCGTTCTGATGTGTTCAATCAATAACTTAATCTTGTTCGGTGGCTGGCGCGTAAAGGGGTACACCGCATAAATACCGAGCTTTTTACCCACTAAGTCAGGAAAGATGTCCACCAGCTGGCCGTTTCGAATATCGTGATACACCAGACAACGTGGCACGTACGCCACACCATGACCGCCCAAAGCGGCTTTTCTTAATGCCGTCGCGTTATCGGTAGAGAAAGAGCCAGAGACGCGTACGATGTATTTGTCGTTGTCGGTACAGCCATCCTTACTGTGTAAGAACTGCCACTCACTGGCGCCTGTCGTTTGATAAGCGTATTGCAAGCAATTGTGCTCAACCAAATCCTTGGGCTGCATCGGCTTACCGTTCTTAGCGATATAAGACGGCGAGGCACATACCACCCATTGTGAGTCCAAGATATGACGGGCAATTAAGCTGGAGTCTTCCAAGTAACCAGTTCGAATGACCAAGTCGAGACCATCCTCAACCAGATCGACAAAGCGATTGTTAAGAGACATATCGACCGTTAAACCTGGGTGCATATTACAAAACTCGGCAACAGCGTCTGCCAGAATCAAATCTCCGGAGATAGTAGGCACTGACATTTTGATATGACCACTAACATTTTCACCAAAGCCTGAAACTGCGTCCATAGCCTCTTGAGCCGCCTGCTTCACATTTTTGGCTCCGTGTAACATTGCCTTACCCGCCTCGGTCAGGGTCAATTTACGCGTGGTTCGATATAATAGCTGCACGCCAATCTCTTCTTCCAAACGCGCAATTCTCTTACTAACTACCGAATTTGTAAGGTTATTTTGTTCCGCCACCTTACTAAAACTGCCCAGCTCTACTACCTGTGAAAACAGGATCAAATCGTCTGCTCGCATTTGATTATGCCAATTTTGGAATTAATTATTTTCATTATTTCCCTATATCAATAAAAAATAAAGGGGTAAATTCACGCCAAATTAACAAAACAATTACAAAAACAGCTTTTGCAATCACATCGGTTACAAATAAAGCGACTCTAATTACAACAATTGAATCCATGAGATTCAAATTACACCTACAAAACTAATGACGTGTTATTCACTTCAAACATGAACGTTTGAAAACAAGTACGAGGAAGTACCCATGAGTGAAACTCTACTAGCTTTATTGGCCTTTTCGCCAATAGTTGTTGCAGCGATTCTGCTGGTAGGCCTTAACTGGCCTGCAAAAAAAGCGATGCCAGTGGCATTTGCATTAACCGTTGCTATCGCCCTATTTGCTTGGGATATGTCTGGCACTCGCGTGTTAGCTTCTGTATTCCAAGGCTTCGGCATTACCGTATCGGTTCTCTGGATTGTGTTTGGCGCCATCTTCTTATTAAACACTTTGAAACACACCGGAGCTATCACCACCATCCGCAACGGATTTACTGACATATCAGCAGACCGTCGTGTACAAGCGATCATCATTGCTTGGTGTTTTGGTTCATTCATTGAAGGTGCGTCTGGCTTCGGCACACCCGCTGCAATCGCCGCTCCGTTATTGGTTGCAATTGGCTTCCCAGCGTTAGCTGCGGTACTGATGGGCATGATGATTCAATCTACGCCGGTATCGTTCGGCGCGGTGGGTACACCTATCATTGTTGGCGTAAACAAAGGTTTGGATACGCACAACATCGGTGAAAGCCTGATTGCCAATGGTTCAACATGGGATGCTTACCTACAACAGATCACATCAAGTGTTGCAATCATCCATGCCTGCGTTGGTGTGATGATTCCTGTATTGATGGCAATGATGCTGACTCGCTTCTTCGGTAAGAACAAAAGCTGGACTGAAGGTCTTGATATCCTGCCATTCGCACTGTTCGCAGGTGCCGCTTTCACCATTCCTTACGCACTAACGGGTGTTTTCCTCGGAGCTGAGTTCCCATCACTGATTGGTGGTTTGGTTGGCCTTGCTATAGTTGTAACAGCAGCAAAACGTGGCTTCCTAGTACCTAAATCAAAATGGGATTTCGAAAGCGAAGATAAGTGGCCAGCAGAATGGCTAGGCTCTTTGAAAATCGACCTTGATGACAACAACCAAAGCCATAAAAAAATGAGCATGGCGATGGCGTGGGCACCTTACGTTCTGCTCGCTGTCACTCTAGTTGCTAGCCGTGTGAGCCCTGAGTTCAAAGGCCTGCTTAAGAGCGTTAGCCTTTCTTTCAGCAACATCCTTGGTGAGACAGGCGTAAGCACAGCGATTCAACCTCTGTATCTACCTGGCGGTATCTTGGTCTTCGTCGCACTGGTTGCTGTTCTAATGCAATCACGCAGCGCAACACCACTGGCTAAAGCTTTTGGTGAGTCGAGCAAAACTCTGATAGGCGCTGGCTTTGTGTTGGTGTTCACTATCCCAATGGTTCGTATCTTCATTAACTCTGGCGTGAACGGCGCTGATTTAGCAAGTATGCCAGTAACAACGGCCAACTTTGCAGCTGACCTAGTCGGCAGCGCATTCCCAGCGTTAAGTGCCACGGTTGGTGCGTTAGGTGCCTTCATTGCAGGTTCAAACACCGTTTCAAACATGATGTTCAGCCAGTTCCAATTCGAAGTAGCACAAACTCTGTCTATCTCTAGTGCTGTGGTTGTTGCTCTGCAAGCCGTTGGTGCTGCAGCAGGTAACATGATTGCGATTCACAACGTGGTAGCCGCATCGGCGACCGTAGGCTTGTTAGGACGCGAAGGCGCAACACTACGTAAGACTATCATCCCAACGTTCTACTACTTGGTGATGACAGGAATCATCGGCCTCGTGGTTATCTACGGCTTCAAAATGACAGACGCACTTATGTAAAGCATAAGTCGTTACAAAAGCACTTGGCGTTAATACTCAATTCCCCGACTGCAACACCGTCTAATAAGACAGTTGATGAGTTTCGGAATGGATACTAAAACACATCAACACCCTCGGGTATTAACGCCATTTTATTGCTTCACCGATTAATTGCTTAACTGGTTAATCGCTTCACTGTTTAAGAAAGAACAAACACTTACTTTTCAAGTAATTAAAGCAGCCCAAGCCAAGCTCTCATAGAAGGGCAACATCCCAAGAATTTAGGACTGAAATTATGATCATATCCGCATCGACTGATTACCGCGCCGCAGCAAAAGCAAAATTACCACCGTTTCTTTTTCACTACATTGACGGCGGTTCTTACGGTGAACATACCCTACGCCGCAACACGGCCGATCTTGCAGAGATCGCGCTCAAACAGCGTGTCCTCAATGACATGTCGGACCTAAATTTAGAAACCGAGTTGTTTGGCGAAAAGCTCGCGATGCCAATTGCATTAGCACCCGTTGGTCTAACAGGCATGTACGCACGACGTGGCGAAGTACAAGCTGCTAAAGCCGCAGACAATAAAGGCATCCCTTTTACGATGTCGACCGTGTCGGTATGCCCGATCGAAGAAGTCGCACCTAAGATTGAGCGACCAATGTGGTTCCAACTTTACGTGCTAAAAGATCGTGGCTTCATGAAGAACGTATTGGAACGTGCCAAAGCGGCAGGCGTAACAACACTGGTCTTCACCGTTGATATGCCAGTACCCGGCGCTCGTTACCGTGATATGCACTCAGGAATGAGCGGTCCAAATGCAGCAATTCGTCGTGTATTTCAATCTATGCGTCATCCTAGTTGGGCCGTTGATGTTGGCCTTTTGGGTAAGCCACACGATCTTGGCAATATCTCTACTTACCGCGGATCTCCAACCAAACTGGAAGACTACATCGGTTGGTTGGGTGACAACTTCGACCCATCAATTTCATGGAAAGACCTAGAGTGGATCCGTGACTTCTGGGACGGCCCGATGGTCATTAAAGGCATTCTTGATGAAGAAGATGCAAAAGACGCCGTGAGATTTGGTGCAGACGGTATCGTAGTTTCAAACCACGGTGGTCGTCAGCTAGATGGTGTTCTATCAAGTGCTAAAGCACTGCCTGCAATTGCAGATGCGGTAAAAGGCGACACCAAGATTCTGGTCGACTCTGGCATTCGTACTGGCTTAGATGTAGTTCGCATGATGGCGATGGGCGCAGACTGCACCTTGCTTGGTCGCTCTTTCGTCTACGCGTTAGCGGCACAAGGACAAGCAGGCGTTGAGAACCTACTCGACCTTTACGACAAAGAGATGCGCGTTGCGATGACTCTAACTGGCGCCAAGACAATCAAAGACTTAACTCGTGATTCTCTGGTGGGGCTAGATTAAACCGCCACGACTCAGGTTCGGATTCAGGTCAGGATTCGGACTAATGCTTTGGTCTACTTAGACTGAAGTTCAATCGGTGTCACAGCAATTACACTGCCGTTGTGACACCGTTTAAGCACTGGAAAATAAAATAAAAAACTAGGGCGTGTTGATCTTT
>NZ_JBFRLX010000082.1:0-6741 GCF_041470165.1 Vibrio sp. 10N.286.46.A8 | reverse complement strand
CTATCAGTTACATATTGTACTTCATTGAACTGATGTTTTGAAAGAATGATTACCTAAGAGTTCAGCTCTTTCTGGTGTTGTTCGATGAGCCTATCCATGTACTCTTCACCGCGCTTGCGAGTATCGTCATAGGTTTCTGTCCCTTCGAACTTTGTTACCGTCTCATAATAAACCTTAACTTTTGGTTCTGTTCCTGAAGGGCGGACGATAATGCGTGAACCATCCTCGAGATGATAGATGAGTACGTCACTTGCTGGCAGGTTAATCGCCTCGGTAGCCCCACCGACAATAAAGCGCAAAGAAGACTGCAGATCTTCAATCACAGAGATAGCGACACCGTTTATTACTTTTGGTTGTGCCGAGCGGAGTTTAGAACCAATCGATGGTGAATCTGGGTCTAGGGCAATACTACGTTGCGCGTTGGTATGAACCCCATGTTCAAATGAAATTTGAGCGAGAAGATCCCAAACGGTTCGCCCTTGAGATTTTAACTCCTCAACCAGTTGAGCAAACACGACGATAGCAGACAGCCCATCTTTGTCTCGTACCTGAGTACCAATTGTGTAGCCTAACGCTTCTTCATAGGCGAACAAGAACTCGTTTTTCTCATCTTCTAATTGCATGCCAATATTCGCTAACCATTTAAAGCCAGTCAGCGTTTGGAAGTAAGTCGCACCATGGGATTGAGCCACTTTCTCAAGTAGAGTTGAAGATACGATACTGTTACCAACCAACTGGTTTTTAGTGTGTGGCTTTGATAGCAAGTAGTGCGCGAATAACACACCCACTTGGTCACCCGTGAGCATTTTGTAGGAAGCATCTTCAGTTCTGACTTTATCATCGGTTCGAACGGCAACCGCAAATCGGTCTGCATCTGGGTCATTAGCGCAAGCGATGTCGGCATCGACACTTTTTGCTAAGTTAACCACAAGATCCATCGCGCCTTTTTCTTCCGGGTTGGGGAAGTTTACGGTTGGGAAGTGACCATCTGGTTCTCTCTGTTCGG
Source organism: Vibrio sp. 10N.286.46.A8 (assembly GCF_041470165.1). NCBI lineage: Bacteria > Pseudomonadati > Pseudomonadota > Gammaproteobacteria > Vibrionales > Vibrionaceae > Vibrio > Vibrio sp. 10N.286.46.A8. Next base: position 5,735 of record NZ_JBFRLX010000082.1, on the reverse strand, counting down.
CAACACTGAACACCTTATGGAAACCAGAATCATGAAGTAGATCTTCCGCCATTTGTGCACCGACACCATGCATAGCGGTATAGGTGATGGTGGTGTTCGCCGATTCGATCTCTTTACTCACGTGTGGGCTCTGGTTGATCGCAGCGCGGTACGTTTGATAATAGCCTTCAGTTAACCATACCAACTTACCTTGTGTTTCAGCGTCACTAAGGCTCATCAATGGGATGGGCTTGGTCGATGCGATGTCTATTTCAGCAGCAATGCCTGCATCATGAGGGGGAATGATTTGAGCGCCATTCTCCCAGTACACTTTGAAGCCATTGTACTCCGGCGGGTTGTGGCTCGCCGTCACGACAACAGCCGCCGCCGCGTTGAAGTGATCGATACCAAAGGCAACGATAGGTGTCGCTGCAACATTCGAAGTTAGGTAAACCTTAATACCTAAAGCAGTGAGTACAGAAGCTGTATCAATCGCGAATTGCTTTGAATCTAAACGGCCGTCGTAGCCAACCACTACACCACGCATAGAGGCATTTTCGACATGTTCAATTAAATAGTGGCCAAGGCCTGTGGCCGTTTCTTGTATGACCAAGCGGTTCATTCTATTTGGGCCGCATCCGACTTTGCCGCGCAGTCCCGCCGTTCCGAATTCTAATCGTTGAATAAAGCGGTCTTCAAGTTCGTCGTGCATTCCCTCATCGATAAGGTATTGAAGCTCTTCACGAGTTCTTGGGTCTGGGTCTCTCGCTAACCAGTTCATTGCATCTTGCATAATCACTAAACCTTTTAATATCGGGGTGTCTTTCTGTTGATTTAATTTAAATGATACTGATTATCATTTCTATGAAAGCAATCGTAAAACTCGATTTAAAATAAATTCCAACAGCAAGGGAAAGGCATATGGGTAAAGCCACTTCAAATAATTGACTGTTTAATAAGTAAACTTACCTTGAACAATTGGATATCACTAACTAGCCTTTTACATAAATATAACAAAACTTAACAAGTTCGTCGTTTTTGAATCTTTAGTGGAAACTTACAACGCTTATGATCCGTATCGGTTCTTAAGTTCAGATGATGTCAGCAGCCCATTTACAGGCTAGCCCCATGTGAGTTGTAGATTGAGATTCAGCTTTTCATGTTCAGCTGGAATAACAATGAATGTTGTCTGGCTCGGAATGACACATAGCTCGTAATGACATGTAGTTCGTAACGAAACACAGCTCGCAACGACATTTAGGTCGCAAGTATCCAATTAGGAAGGATAAGGAGAGATCTTTTGAAAAGATTACTGGTTAGGCTAGCGTGGCTTTTGAAAAGTTTTGTTGTGGTTTTGGTGTCGCCTTTGGTGCATGCAAGCAGTGAATACAACATGACTCAAGGTGTCACTGAGATCAGCGGTAAGGTATACGAGCTTCATATGCTGATCTTCTATATCTGCTGTGCGATTGCCTTTGTTGTTTTTGGAGTGATGTTCTATTCGATTCTGAGGCACAGAAAGTCGAAGGGTGCGGTTGCTGCCCATTTTCACGAAAGCACGAAAGTAGAAATTCTTTGGACCATCATTCCTATTATTATCCTTATCGCTATGGCGATACCCGCCACTAAAACCTTAATAGCGATGGAAGACACCTCCCAATCAGATCTGACCGTAAAAATCACAGGGTCACAATGGAAATGGCACTACAGCTATTTTGGTGAAGACGTTGAGTTTTTCAGCCTCCTAGCAACCAGTGACAAAGAGATTGAAGGCATCGAAGTGAAAGGCGCGCATTACCTGCTAGAAGTTGATAAGCCACTTGTACTGCCTATCAATCGTAAAGTCCGCTTTTTGATGACTTCCGATGATGTGATTCACTCATGGTGGGTGCCAGCATTCGCCGTTAAGAAAGATACCATTCCAGGTTTCATCAATGAGGCTTGGACAAAGATAGATGAGCCCGGCGTCTACCGCGGGCAGTGTGCAGAGTTGTGTGGCCGCGCTCATGGTTTCATGCCGATAGTGGTGCATGCCATGGAAGAAGACGGGTTTGACGCATGGCTAGCAGAACAGAAAGAGTTGGCGATAGCCGAACAACAAGCCGCGAAAGATGCATTAGATGCGTCACTTTCTTTGGAAGAGTTGAATACCATCGGTGAAGAGGTTTACAAAACTCGATGTGCGGTTTGTCACCAAGCAAACGGTGAAGGCATTCCCGGAGCATTCCCTGCTATCAAAGGAAGTCCTATTGCCCTTGGTGATGTGGATGTTCATATCGACACCATTGTTTATGGTCGTGGCGGAACGGCGATGCAAGCATTCGATAATCAGTTAACCGAGAAAGAGATCGCAGCGGTAGTGACTTATCAACGAAACGCTTGGGGTAATAACACCGGCGATATTGTTCAGGCTTCAGATATCAACGTTTATAAAGCCAAGCAAGAAGGCGGGGAACAAGCTTCTGACGAACAAGGTTCAACGGATGAAACGCAAGGCTTAATGGATGAAGCACAAAATGATGCTAAGGATCAGTTATGAGTTCACCAATCAATAAGCCGGTGAAATCGGCTCCTGCAGAAGACCAAGTTCTGAGCCATTCTGCGGAAGGTACGCTGGGCAATGATGATTTGCCTGTTGACGATCACGACTCACATGCGGCACCTAAAGGCTGGGCTCGTTGGCTTTACTCAACCAATCATAAAGACATCGGTACACTTTATCTGTGGTTCAGCTTTGCGATGTTCTTAACGGGTGGTGCCATGGCAATGGTGATCCGTGCTGAGCTATTCCAACCCGGGTTACAACTTGTTGAGCCAGATTTCTTCAATCAGATGACTACAGTCCATGGTTTAATCATGGTATTCGGTGCCGTGATGCCAGCATTTACGGGCTTGGCTAACTGGATGATCCCGATGATGATCGGAGCTCCAGATATGGCGTTGCCGAGAATGAACAACCTCAGTTTCTGGATCTTGCCTTTTGCGTTTCTAATCTTGATCGGATCTTTGTTTACTGAGGGAGGTGGGCCGAGTTTTGGTTGGACATTTTATGCGCCACTCTCGACAACTTATGGCCCAGACAGTACGGCATTGTTTGTGTTCTCAGTTCATATTATGGGGATCAGTTCGATCATGGGGGCGATTAACGTCATCGTAACCATAGTGAACATGCGCGCACCGGGTATGACTTGGTTCAAGCTACCGATGTTCGTATGGACATGGTTAATTACCGCTTTCTTGCTGATAGCCGTGATGCCCGTGCTCGCGGGGGCTGTGACCATGGTACTGACTGACAAATACTTTGGGACGAGCTTCTTTGATGCCGCTGGTGGTGGAGACCTGGTGATGTTCCAGCACATATTCTGGTTCTTTGGGCACCCCGAAGTGTACATCATGATCTTGCCGTCTTTTGGTATTGTCTCGGCGATCATTCCTGCATTCAGTGGTAAGCGTCTGTTTGGTTATCACTCGATGGTGTACGCGACTTGTAGTATCGCATTGTTGTCATTCTTGGTTTGGGCGCACCACATGTTCACCACGGGTATGCCAGTATTTGCCGAACTATTCTTCATGTATTGCACTATGTTGATTGCGGTGCCGACTGGTGTGAAAGTGTTCAACTGGGTGGCGACCATGTGGCGGGGTGCTTTGACCTTTGAAACCCCAATGCTGTTTGCGATTGCCTTTATTGTTTTGTTTACGATCGGTGGGTTATCTGGATTGATGCTCGCTATCGTGCCTGCTGATTTCCAATATCACGATACTTACTTTGTGGTGGCTCATTTCCACTATGTTCTGGTGACAGGCGCCGTGTTCTCCATTATGGCCGCCGCCTATTATTGGCTGCCGAAATGGACTGGGCATATGTACGACCACAAGCTCAGTTTGTGGCACTTCTGGACGTCGGTAATCTCAGTTAATGTACTGTTCTTCCCTATGCACTTTTTAGGGCTAGCGGGTATGCCGCGTCGTATTCCAGATTACGCCATTCAGTTTGCTGATGTTAACCAAGTCGTGTCGATTGGTGGCTTTGCCTTTGGGTTGTCTCAGTTGATTTTCTTATGGCTAGCTATTAAGTGCGTAAGAGGCGGAGAGCCTGCACCAAGCAAGCCTTGGGACAGAGCTGAAGGGCTAGAATGGACAGTACCAAGCCCTGCGCCTCACCACACCTTTACTCATCCACCTAAAATCGATTAGAGGAATGAGCTATGAGTGATAAGCAAAGCGATTCCAATCAAGATAAAAAACAACCAAAGCGCCTATCTAATAAGCGATCTACTAAAAAGCTGACGGGCTACTTGGTGTTGAGTGTGGTTGCGATGTTTGGCTTCGGTTTCGCTTTGGTGCCGCTCTACGATGTGATGTGTGACGCCTTAGGGATTAACGGCAAAACCAACACGGTCTCTGCCGTTCAACCTCAGGGAATGCAGCCTGATTACTCTCGTACTGTTCGTGTTGAATTTATGTCGCACATTAAGCCAGATATGCCGTGGCAGTTTTCGCCTGAGGTTCGAGTGTTAGAGGTTCATCCTGGTGAGGTGGTGCAAACTAACTACATTGCCAAGAATCTTTCTGGAGCTTCATTGGTTGGCCAAGCCGTACCATCGGTTTCTCCTGGTATGGGAGCGACTTACTTCAATAAGATGGAATGCTTTTGCTTTAATCAGCAGCCATTGGACGGGTACACGAGCGCAGCTATGGGGTTGATATTTTACATCGAGCCCGATATTCCAGAATCGATACATACGCTTACGCTCTCTTATACGTTATTTAATATCACGAGTGATGCTGGCTTGAACAAGAGTCAACCTAAAGCCGAGACACTCGCAAGTAACTAGGGATTTACAGAACCAGTATCAACATAAGGAGTTGAGCGATGAGTTCTAAAAAGGAAGTTTATTTCGTTCCACATCAAAGCCACTGGCCATTAGTAGGTGCCGTTGCGTTGTTTTTGGTCGCGGTTGGCGCTGGCTTGACGGTGCAAAACATGGGCACCGACGCCGCTGGTGGCGTGTTTGGCAAAGCAGTGCTGTTAGTCGGGTTTTGTGTGTTGCTTTACATGCTCGCAGGTTGGTTTAGCAATGTGATCACGGAATCATTAAGTGGTCTTTATTCTGAGCAAATATCTCGGTCTTTTAGACAAGGTATGAGTTGGTTCATCTTCTCTGAAATTATGTTCTTCGGCGCTTTCTTTGGCGCGCTTTTCTACGCTCGTATGATTTCTGTGCCTTGGATTGGCGGGGCAGGCAACAATGCAATGACCCATGAAGTGTTGTGGCCAATGTTTCAATCAATGTGGCCGCTAACCACTACCCCTGATGGTGTGACGACAGAAGCGATGTCTTGGCAAGGTATCCCGCTTAAGAACACCATTATCCTGCTGCTTTCATCGGTAACACTTCATATGGCGCACCTAAGCCTTGAACAGAACAAGCGTATGGCTTTGATCGTGTGGCTGGAGATAACCATTGTTCTGGCTGGCTTCTTCCTATTCTTCCAAGTCGAAGAGTACCTTCACGCTTATCAAGAGATGGGGTTGACACTTCAATCTGGCATCTACGGTAATACCTTCTTTTTGCTGACTGGGTTTCATGGCTTGCATGTCTGTCTAGGGACGATCTTTTTGATTGTGTTGTTGGTGAGGGTAGCGAAAGACCACTTCACTCCGAAAGACCACTTTGCGTTCCAAGCGGGTAGTTGGTATTGGCACTTTGTTGATGTGGTTTGGTTAGGTTTGTTTGTATTTGTCTATGTAC
>NZ_JBFRLX010000081.1:0-47799 GCF_041470165.1 Vibrio sp. 10N.286.46.A8 | reverse complement strand
CTTGTGGTTCATTTCTACTGCGTTAGAGACTTTTCATGTAGGCCAGCTACACGTCAAAGCCTCTTCCTTGTATTAATTTTCCACAAGATGCTGCAAAACCCAGCTCGAAAGGTCAACAGCCCCTATTAAGTTCTAGTCATTTTCTAGAATAATTTCAACTGCTTGCCGTACAAACAGAGCAATTAATTACCATCTCACTCATATTGCTACAGGGTTTGTGACAAGCCTAACGGACTGATTTAATTTTGTTTTCTCTTATGAAATATAAACTTAGGTGCTTATAAAACCTAAGGTAGGGGTCTAGCTCAGGATAAAACGAGGCCGATACAAATAAAAAAGACCACTGCGGTGAATTAACAACAGTGGTCTTAGAGCGGGTTAAGTAGTTTAGGCTAATCTAAATAGCTGTAACTCAAATAACGATGATTTAAACAGCCGTGCTTTAAATAACGAAAAGTAGAACTACGAAGCTTTATCAATCTTTGGCTTTGGGTCGGCTTCTACTTCTTCCTCGCTACTTTCAGAGAAGATATCAGCCACAGCGCTTCTCTCTAATTCACCCTTCAGATTACCTTCTTCGTCGACAACTGGAAGGGAGTAGTCACAAGACATAGTGTCTGGAAGTACTTCTTCAATTACCGCATCTGGTAAAACAGCAGGAACCTCTTCGTAAATCTCATCGCTGAAGTCATGGACAGAGGCATCTTCAACCGCGTCTTGTAAGCTCTCTTGAGTTACCAAACCTTGATAGCCTTCGTCCGTTACATGATAAGCGTAATCGTTTTTCAGCATCTTCATTTGTGCCAGAGCACCTTCAATCGTTTCTGAAGTGATTCGATAGAGAGGAGGCTGCATAACCGTTTCAACCGTCAATGCACGAGCACGGTTTACGTCTTTAACGAATGCCTCTACATAGTCATCGGCTGGATTCAGTAGAATCTCATGTGGCGTACCTTGTTGTACCAACTCGCCATCTTTCAAAATTGCGATTCGATCGCCGAGACGGAGTGCTTCATCCAAATCGTGGGTGATGAAAACAATCGTCTTATGAAGCTTCTCTTGCAGTTCAATGAGCTGATCTTGCATTTCACTTCGAATCAAAGGGTCGAGTGCCGAAAAGGCTTCATCCATTAATAAGATTTCAGCGTTAGTACACAGAGCACGAGAAAGGCCAACACGTTGTTGTTGCCCGCCAGAAAGCTGGGCAGGGTACTGCTTGCCGTAACCTTTCAAACCCACCGTTTCTAACCATTCATTGGCTTTTGCTAAACGATCTTCTTTCTTGATGCCTTGTACTTCCAACCCGTACGCAACGTTTTCTACCACGGTGCGATGAGGCATTAAGCCAAAGCGTTGGAATACCATCGACATTTTATGACGGCGGAACTCTTCTAATTGCTTGGTGTTGAGGCTCATTACATCAATGCCTTCGACCATAATTTTACCCTGCGTTGGGTCAATTAAACGGTTGAAGTGGCGAATTAGAGTCGATTTACCCGAGCCAGAAAGCCCCATGATAACGAAGATTTCACCGCGGTTAATCTCGAGATTAATCTCTTTTAAACCGACGGTATGACCCGTGTCCGCAAGAATCTGATCTTTGTGTTCGCCGTTATGGACTCGGTTCATCACAGACATCGGTTTCGGTCCAAACACTTTGTATAGACCACTAATTTCAATCAATGGTTTAGTCATGCTTGAGTCCTCCTAAATGCGCATTGGTTCTTCTTGCGTATGCCTGTGAAGCGCGGTCAAAAAGAATTGCGAGGGCAACAATGGCAAAACCGTTCATCAAGCCTAATGTGAAATATTGGTTGGTGATGGATTTAAGAACTGGTTGTCCTAGGCCTTTCACGCCAATCATGGATGCGATAACAACCATAGACAGTGCCATCATGATGGTTTGGTTGATACCCGCCATGATCGTTGGCATTGCTAGAGGGAGTTGAACACCCCATAAGCGTTGTTTCTTGCTCGCACCAAAAGCGGTTGCTGCTTCAAGGACTTCTTTATCGACTAAGCGTATGCCTAGGTTGGTTAAACGAATCACAGGTGGAATCGCGTAGATAACCACGGCGATCAGACCTGGAATTTTACCGATGCCGAGTAACATCACCACTGGGATCAAGTAAACGAATGCCGGCATGGTTTGCATGATATCAAGCATCGGTGTAACGATAGATTGAGCTCGATTTGAACGAGCCATCGCAATACCAATCGGAATGCCTAAGAATATCGAAACCAAGGTACAAACAGTGATGATACTGAGCGTCCGCATGGTGTCTTCCCACATTCCAAAGTAACCAATAAGGAGCAGAGAAACGACACAACCTAAAGCCAGTTTCCAAGAACGACTCGCGGCGTAGACAAGGCTTGTACAAACGGCGAGGACTATAATCCAAGGGGTTGAGATAAGAAGTTTTTCAAACCAAACAAGGAATGAAAGAAGAGGGTCAAATAGAGATTCAATCATTTCACCGTATTCTCGAGAGAATTCACGGTATGCGCCATCTAGCGTCTTTTTTATGGTTCGTAAATCAGCGCGTTCCATCTCTGGAAAGGTTGATAACCAATTGGTGTCAGCCATTTTATATCCTTATAGTTCGGAGCCACTTGTTCATGCGATGAGGTAATCGCCTATGAAAAGGGCTCCGAATCATGAATAACATCAAGTATAGCGACGTTATTTCCGTATTATTGAAGCTTAGTGCTTAGCCTTAGTGCACAGTGCGTTTCGAAATATAGCTATCATTGAAATATAACGGCTATCGAAATGCTGCGATTAAAGCTCAGCTTCAACTTTCTTAGCGACTTCTTGAGAAACCCATGGGTGCCATACTTCTGGGAATTCACTCAAGAAATGTAAGCTTGCTTCTTCACCATCCGCTTGATTGTCTTCCATCCAAGCAAGCAGGGAGTTCATCTTATCGTTTGTGAAGCCACGTTTAGTGAAGTAGTCATAAGCTTCAGGCGCACGTGACGCAAAACTCTCAGTGGTGATAGTGTGAACGGGTGAAGGTGGGTACATGGTCGCTTTAGGTGAATCACAGTCTTCTTTGGTGGTACAAGTTAAGAACTCTTGTTCATTAACACCACTACCAAAGTCAACTTTAACCATGTCGTATTTGCCTAGAACGGCAGTTGGCGCCCAGTAGTAACCAAACCAAGCTTCTTCGCGCTCATAAGCTTTTGCGATAGAGCCAGATAAGCCGGCACTCGAGCCTGGATCAACAATCGTGAAACCACTGTCTTCCAGCTCAAGAGCGTTAAACAAGTTTCCGGCGCTGATCTGACAGTTCCAACCTGCTGGGCAACTGTAAAATGCTGATGTATCTGGGTCTTCAGGGTGCTTAAATAAGCTAGCGTTTTTACGTACACCTTCGATGGTTGCCATCTCTGGGTATTGTTTAACTAAGTAAGCTGGAACCCAAAAGCCTTCTTCACCGCCATTCACAAGTGCTTTACCTGCGTAGCGAAGACGTTTTTCTTGGACACCCTTGTCCAATGCGTCTTTTAAGCTGTTGCTCCAAAGTTCAGGTGCAACATCAGGTTGGCCTTTTTCAATCATGGATGTGCCTGTTGGCATGGTGTCGCCAGGGATAAGTTCGGCATCACATCCATAACCATGTTCTAGGATGAATTGGTCGATATTGGCGATCAGTGTTGCAGAGTTCCAGTTCATATCTGCGATTGTTACGCTGCCACATTCTCCAGCGTTAGCATTACCGCTGGCTGCTGCTACTAACAAAAATACGGAGCTTAACTTGTATTTCATATTGAGTTTCCTTTCTCTTTAATAATACAACTAAGGTAACCAAGGTAAATTGATTATCTAAATTGCTCGATGGTGATCCTTTCCGTGTATTTGAACCATTTGAGCAGAAGGAGGGATGGGTGAAGTTTGAATAGATAAACGTGCAAAGTCAGTGAAGTGTGATTTGCCAATTCATCCACTGTGTTTCAACAGCCATCGGATAACTTTGTCAAACTATTACAAATTCGTCAAAAACCACCTCTATTTATAATCTTAGGGAATAATCGTACGAATTCCATCTTTGATGCGATTTACATGGCACTTTAACCGTCTGTGTCACATTACCGCTAAAGTTAGGTATGGGGCTGTTGATTTTTGAAGGGATTTAAAGGTGGTAAGACCATGACTGATGTGTGTGAAATGCGTTGAATGGTTTTTAAAATCTTATTTTCAATAATAATTTCGCCAAAAAAACCCAATTTGGTTTTGGGGTGTTTAGAGCTATCGGGGGGCTCGAAGTTTAATAGGATAGGTGGCTGTCATCGTATCAATGACAGCCATACAGTTGTACAAGAAAGCTATAGTTGTACAAGAAAGTTACAGTGGCGCGAAAAAGTTACATCGGCAGGTTTAAAAACTCATTTTGATACAGCTTGTTTGCCAAGCTATCGCGAAGTTTAGTTGGAAGGAATTTCATTCGATTGATTTGTCTTACCAACTCTTGTGCAAAGCTAGGTGTTTGTTTCATGTTCATCACACTGCCCATTAGATTGATACTCTGAGCATCAAGCAGCTTTTTCGCTTGTTCTAGGTGGTGAGTTGACGTTTCACCATAGGCGACAACCATCAATGTGCAGTCACAGGCACTCGCAACAGACTGTGCAGGGATATTCCCTTTGTTAATGTTGAGAAGCGGTGAGGTGTCGATGATGACTCTGTCGTATTTCTCTAGCCATTTGTTGACTACTTTTTGTAACGTTGTCGGGTCTTTATAAGCAAGCTGTGTTGATGCCACTTGAGGTGCCGGGACACCAATGAACATCCGGTGAGACTCAACATGTTCTATTAACTGCCCCTGTTGACTGTCTTCTAACATGTTCAAATCTTTGAAAGCGGGGTTGTACAAGTTGAGGTCAACATAAAGCGTAGAATGACCAGCAAGGAGAAAACGTTCTGCTAATGCAGTTGCAACAGAGGTTACCCCGTCACCTGAATGACAGGCAGTCACACAAATCGATTTCTGTCCGTTAAGTTCAGAAGCTAAATACAGTTGCTCGACTTCGGCATGGGTCGCTGAAATTGTCATTATAAAGCTCCTATTAAGACGATCATTGTTGTTAGACGTAATATGTCTTCTAGACCTACACGAGCTTTTTCCATAAAGCTCTCACGGCGATCTGGGATGTAGATAGTGTCACCAGCGCGCAGTACTGGTAGGTTGTAAATATTGGCTGTTTTGCTGAATTCAACAAGGTCGAAGGTACGAGCTTGACCTTGGCAACAAGACATATTCACAATGGTAATTTTCTCTACGTAAGCATTGTCCGTAGGGCCTGCCGCTTCTGCCAATATATCTAGAATCGTCATGTTGTCGTTGAACACATAGCGACCTGGGTTGTTAATCGCACCAAGCACACGAACGGTTTCTTCTTTCGGTGTATCTAACCAGTTTTTACCTTTCTCTGGAATGTAAATGGTGTCACCAGTGGTTACATTTGGCAGTAATGATTCGTCACCGGTTTCAAAGTAGAGCGATAGATTGAGTTTGCTTACTTTAGAGTAGGTTTTATCACGATGCGTGACACGAACGTTGTGTATATCGGCATCCTTAGTAGGCCCGTCAGCTGCAGACAAAATGTCAAGAAAGTGCATGTCTTTGGTGAAGCGGTAACGACCCGGTGCATTCACTTGTCCAAAAATGTAGATCGAAGCATCAGAGCTTTGACGTACCCATTGAGATTTATTGTCTGACGGATCTTGTGGTAAGTCATGGACACGGACGATAGAGCCTGCACGAATTTGTGGCATCAGATCTCGTGGTGCACCATTTCTGATGAAATCATCAAGATTAAACACAACCAACTTTCTACCCGTTACGACTTCAATTTTCGATGTGTCAGCGCGTAGCGTGGGGCCGCCGACGTGTGCCAATAATCCCATAAAGTTCATTTCATCTGACCATTCTATACGACCAGGTCGATTCACCTCACCGATCACGTTAACTGCTCTGTCTGGTGCAATCTTTAACCATGACTTCTCGTTCATGTCGGTTTTCTCAGGAACAAAGATCGCGTCACCGGCTTTAATATTCGGTGGGTTAGAGTTAGGCAAGCCTTCAGTGTAAGCCGCTAAATCGAATTTAAGTACTCGACCATCCGCTTTAATTACGCGTATTTGACGCGACTCTGCAAATCGAGTCGGACCGCCAGCATTGGCAAGGATATCCATGAAGGTCGCGTCTCTCTTTCCTTCAAAAGCGCCAGGGGCAGCGACTTCACCCATAACGTAAACCATGTTTGCGCCGGATTTGATCTCTTCCTCTTGCTTCGGCACAAAAATGGTTGCACCTGGGCGTAAGATTGGAAGTAGGCTTTCGTCACCAGAATCCAAATAACGCTTAAGGTTGAACAGCGTAGGTGTATTATTTGAAATTACTCGGATTTGTTCAACACTGGCATAGCGAGTTACCCCGCCTGAACGCATTAATACGTCGACAAGGTCGGTGTTCTCTTTGTAAGTGAACGAACCCGGCGCGTTAACCTCACCAAACACTTTAATCGAATTGCGAGAGTCAGCACTGTCACCTGAGTTTGCAAGCTTTGCTGCGTCAAACTCTTGCTCGATGTTACCGACTAATGGGGAAGCTGGAACGAATAATGAATCCAGTGATTGCAGAGTAGGTAGTGTTGATTCATCACCTGAATCAAGGAATCGTTTGTAGTTAAACTCTTTCTTGTCCGCACCTCGCTTAAGTATCAATTTGTCCAGTTGTGCGCCGGGACGTAATCCACCTGCTGCGTAAAGTGCCATTTGGATACTTGAACCTAACGCCAGTGTGTATTCACCGGGTTGTTCTACATAACCTTGCACGTAGATGATAATTTGCTGCTCTTTTACATATACAGAAGCGTTTGAAAGATCTTTGTAAGCGGTAGCCAGTGACTCTAAAACGACTTTGTTAAGTTGTTCACTGTTATAACCCGCAACAAATACGGCGCCCACTTCAGGAAGGGTAATCCGGCCACGTTTATCCACTTGGAACCCTTTGTTCAACGTACTTTCACCGGGCACGTTAACTTGGATAAGGTCACCGACTTGAACCGCGTCTGAAAACTCTTCGTTAGCATTTACGAGGTTCGATAGGCATAACGATAGGGTGATGATAAAAGCGATCAATAATTTCATAATCCACCTCCCATTTTCTCAGCGTTCTTAGGGGAGATAACTTCGATACTCACTCTGCGGTTGGTTAAACGCGTACCGTCTGATTCGCCTTCAAAAAGAGGAACCGTTTCACCAACAGACACTGCTTTGATTCGCTGAGCACCTAAGCCAAAAATAGTTAGGTAGCGTTCGACTTGTTTAGCACGTCCAAGTGCCAAGTCATCGTTATATTCTTCGGTACCCGTGGCATCAGCATGGCCGGTAACAACAAGGTCTAGAGATTTATGTTCTTTCAGTAGCGTCGTTGCCTCGGCAAGTCGTCCCATGTATTTGGGATTGACTTCAGTAGAGTTTTCCGCGAATTGGTTGTCAACATTAAGCAGGTCGTACAACTGCTCGATAACCGACAATTGCATTCTAAATTGGTTTTCATTTTTTGGTGGTTCACAATGGGCTTGTGACGTCACGTAGTCCAGTTGAACTTCAAGTTCGTTTAAGCGTTTTCTTTGAATGACTAGGTCGTTAGCCGCATCTAGCAGCAGGCCACCTTGTAGTTCGCGAGCGATACGATTTTGCTTTTCTATCGCTTGCACAACAGCAGCGGGGAAGCACCAGCGGGCGCCTTCTTGAATCAAGGCATCAAGATGTAATTTGGCCAGTTGCCAATCAAAACGTAATCCGTGTTCAGGACCAAGAGGTTCGTCTGGCATGACAGGAGAAAAGTCGGAATTTTGGTAATTAATAGAGTCATAACTTTCAGCCAAGCCGCCAGTGCCTTGTTCAGGGTAGCTAGTACAGCCACCTAGAACTAAAGCAGACAGAGAAAGGGCTATGTAGCTTTTCAGTATTTTCATGCCAACGTCCTATGTTTTTACTTTTTATTATTATGTTTTGTTACTTCTAGCTTAGTGGATCTTCATGAATTTGTAGGATTTTTTGAATTTACTGGGATAGCGTGGCCAATACGTAACAAGTTCATAATTTCAAGAGGCTGACCAGTCACATTTTCAAGTCGCATGTTGCGTTCGCGTTCAGTTAGGCGTTTGAACATGTAAACAATCGCGCCAACACCAGATGAATCTAAAAACTCAACTTGGCTAAAATCGACTTCGATTTCAGGGTGGCCGTCATTTGAGATTACATCGTCAATATCAGTCTGAGCATCACGGCTTCCCGCTGCGTCTAAATCACCGAAGATAGAAAGAGTTAGGGTGGTTGTATTCAAATCAATCTTACGTAGTTCCATAGCGATATCTCCTTTTAAGTATGTATGAACAATTGCACTGAATGTGCCAACTTTTATATTTATATTTTTCAACAATTTAAATCGACTGCCAATCTCTATCTCATATTGAGAAAGTTGGTTTCTCAATATGAGAACTAAAAACGGCGGAACATTTGAGATCCATAAGTCATTAATTATATGAATGAAATTGAAAGTTAAATAAGGTTGATGTGTGGGTCGCATCTTCTAGCAAAGGTTGTCTAGCTACGTGTCAGAACGCTTAGGATTAAAGGCGTTTGTTGACCACGACAGATATTAATACGGAGCAGATGATGAGATTAACTAAATTGGCGATAGCAACTCTATGGGCGTGTTCGCTTTCTTCTCATTCATCCTATTTACCGCCTGATCATCTGGTGCTCGCAAACACATACCAACAAGGCGTTGATGTTTCTGAATACTGGAAGAGTGAAAAGCTTGATGGGATTCGTGCTCTTTGGGACGGACAAAACCTTTATACTCGAAATGGGAATCGCATTTACTCACCGAAGTGGTTTACAAAAAACTTACCGAAGGTACACCTTGAAGGGGAGCTCTGGGCAGGAAGAGGAAAGTTCCACTTAGTCCAATCTACCGTCCTCGATCACACACCTAGTGATGTTGCGTGGCGCCAAATAGACTTGATGCTGTTTGATATGCCAGGGGCTACTGGCGATTATCAAAAGCGCTATTACAACATATTGCATTGGGTAAGTATGATTGGAGAACCTCATGTCAGCTACATCGAACATGTACCTATTCAAAATGAAGAAGCTCTGTTTTATCAATTAGACAATGTCGATGAACGTAATGGCGAAGGTTTGATGCTCAGAAAGATCACCAGTCGTTATCAAGCAGGTCGAAGCAATGACCTGTTAAAACTAAAAAGGCATCACGATGCCGAAGCCACAGTTATTGGCTACAAAGGCGGGACAGGGAAGTATAAAGGGATGATGGGTTCGATTTTGGTTCACACGGAAGAAGGGGTTGAGTTTTATATCGGAAGCGGGTTTAGTGATCAAATGAGACTTGCGCCGCCTGAGATCGGCAGCCGTATTACCTTTCGCTACAATGGCTTTACTCAAAATGGAAAACCCAAGTTTGCGCGCTTCGTTAGAGAAAAGAGTGAGTATTAATACCAATCAGATTGTTCAGTACAATATAGTCATACACACAGTAAACGAAAAAGAGCTCTGAATATCAGAGCTCTTTTTCGTATTCAATATCAGGGATACCGGTTGAGTGAGTTAGAACTCAGCGAGAGCTAAATTCTAACTGCACATCGTCGTCTTGTTTGTGCATCCAGTGCAGACGCATACCTAGCATAATAGCTGCAGACGTTAGACCAACAATGAACCCAACCCAGAAACCGTGCGCGCCCATAGGCTCAACAATCCAATCTTTCATTCCTAAAATGTAGCCAATAGGAAGACCAAGCAACCAGTAAGCAACGAAAGTAATGTTGAAGATCGAACGCATGTCTTTGTATCCACGCAAAGCCCCTGCAGCGATAACTTGGATTGCGTCAGTGCATTGATAAACTGCAGCGAACAATAGTAATTGCATTGCAACAGTAATTACCGCCGTATTCTCTGTGTACAGTAACGAAACTTGCTCTCTGAATAGTACCGTCAATGTAGCTGTCATTAGGGCTGTGACTAAACCAACAATGATTCCCACGTGTGTCGCGATCTTCGCTCCTTCAGTGTTGCTTTCACCCAACTTATGGCCAACACGAATACTCACGGCGGCACCGATACTCATTGGTATCATAAATATCAGTGACGAGAAGTTAATTGCAACCTGGTGTGCGGCGACAACCAAAGACCCAAGAGGGGCAACCAACAGAGAAACAACAGCGAATAGCGTCACCTCAAAGAAGATAGCAGCGGCAACTGGAAAGCCCAGTTTAAACAAACGAATTTGTGCTTTGAGCTGAGGCTTGTGGAACGTACCGAAGATATTGATTTTAGCCAAACGCTTTGATGTTAAAACGTAAGCGAACAGCAGAGCAAACATCACCCAATATACGATAGCCGTTGCAACGCCGCAGCCAACACCACCCAGAGCGGGAGCGCCAAGCTTTCCGTATACGAACATCCAGTTAAGCGGGATGTTTAATAGCAAGCCAATAAAACCAATCACCATTGCAGGCTTAGTTAAAGACATACCATCTGTAAAGCTTCTCAATGTTTGGAACAACAAAAATGCAGGGACAGCAAACATCACCGCATTCATATAACCGATGGTTTTTTCTGCCATGAGTTGTTCTATGTCCATCCACTCCAATATCAGTTGTGTCTGAAAAAGTACGCCAATGATTGGAAGGGAGATGACAAGCGCTAAAAACGCACCTTGTTGAATCTCAAATGGAATTTTTACTTGTCTACCAGAACCATGTAGTTGTGCAACGACAGGAACCAACGCCATCAACAGACCCACACCAAATAAGATTGATGGTAGCCAGATACTTGCTGCAATCGAAACCGCCGCCATATCGATAGCACTTACACCACCGGCCATTACGGTATCGACAAAACCCATTCCAGTTTGTGCAACAGATGCGATCAATACTGGGGTCGCAAGTTTGATTAGATTCGAGGATTCTTCTTTGTAACGATGCACAAACAACTCCAAATAAGAGGGAAAATTAGAATAATAGTGTAGGAAAGGACATTCTGAAGGAATCAGAGACAATGATCTTAAGCTTCCACTGGACGAATCATAAAGAAATGTCACAATAACTGCTATGAAAAACTGTTATTAGGGCGTGTTGATCTTTCGAGCTGATTTTTGCAGCGAGTTGCTGGGTATTTATACAAGGCAGAGGCTTCGATGTGTAGCTAGCCTACATGAGAAGCCGATAACGTAGTAAAAATGACCAGCAAACGCTGCCCGAAGGGTTCGGGCTGGGCGCCCCCGCAAAAAGCGTTTTACTCTTTGTTGAGGGAGATTTGCTTAGGATGCTTGGCTACTTCCCCCTCGCCGCGATTAAAACGCTTTTATCTCGAACAAAATTTAACCGAGAAAGGTCAACACGCCCTAGAATGCTAAATAGGAATCTTATGTTTACAGGTATCGTTCAAGGCATGGCAACACTGGTTGCTATAAACAAAAAAGAGTTGTTTCAGACTCATACCATTGAGCTAAGCGACGAAATGGTTGAGGGATTAGCGATTGGTGCCTCAGTAGCTCATAACGGTTGTTGCTTAACGGTAACGGAAATTTCGGGCAATCAGATTGCTTTTGATTTAATGCAAGCCACATTGCGATTGACGAACTTGGGCCAACTGAATGTTGGTGATAAAGTGAATGTTGAGCGAGCAGCAAAATTTGGTGATGAAATTGGCGGGCATAGTATGTCTGGCCACATTACGTTGATGGCGAACTTAGTGGATGTGATCAAGACTGAAAACAACCGCACGCTTTGGTTTGAGTTGCCACAAGAATCAATGAAGTATGTATTGAGCAAGGGTTATATTGGCGTTGATGGTTGTTCATTAACGATAGGTGAAGTGGAAGAGAACCGTTTCTCTGTACACTTAATTCCTGAAACGCTAAATCGCACTTTGTTTGGCAGCCGCGAAATAGGCGACCAAGTAAATATTGAGTTTGATCCTCAAACACAAGCGATTGTTGATACTGTTGAGCGCGTGCTAGCAAACCAGAAGTCGTAGTAGCGGTTCATCAATAACACGCGCCCCAAAAGCGTTGACTAAGTAAAAATCGAAGATGTTAAAAAAAGCACATTAAGTGCTCTTTTTCTATTTTTGTGTTTTTCTGGGCTAGCTTCAAAATCGAGGTGTAGCTTTAAATCGAGGTGTAGAGCCAACTCGACAAGAGAGTAGGTGTTAGAAAACTTGTTCGTCGTCTGCATCAATCGAGAGATGGATTCTGTCTCTCAATTCATCAACCTGCATGTCCAGATGAATTGCATTGCAACATGCAGGGCAATCGTCGTAAAAATCTTGGCTCCCATTAGATGCATCCAGCGTTATGCTAATTGCATGACCACAATGGGGGCAAGAAACATGTTTCTCTGTGTATTTATGCATGACGAATTCTCCTCACTGTACTTGCACTAATCGTAGTAGCTTGTATGGGTCGTAACAAATAGCGATATCCAACGTTGCAACTTATATAGATCGTAGTAGCTAGCTGTGATTGGTATTAAACGGCCTGTATCTTCTGAATATACGCCTCAGTTTGTGCTAAATACTCGCCGCCAAATTGATTGCAGTGGTTGAGAAGATGGTACAAATTATAAATGTCTTTCCGATCAGTATAGCCAACGTCGAGTGGATTGACGCTCTGGTAACCTTCATAAAACTCTTTTGAAAACCCTTCAAACAGTTCAGTTAGCGCTAAATCACATTCATGATCGCCCCAATAACAAGCGGGATCGTAACAGATTGGCCCAAAGGCTGAGTTAGCAACATTACCGTTCCAAAGGTCGCCATGAAGCAAAGAAGGGCGAGGGTTGTGGCCTGCAAGACGCATATTCACGACATCAACAATATCATCGATATCGCCGAATTCGATGCCTTTTTCTTTTAACAATTGCAGCTGGAAGCCAATGCGTTGCTCAGAGAAAAAACGTCCCCATTTCTTATGCCAAGGGTTGGGTTGAAGGGTGCTACCAATATAATTGTCTTGGTCACAACCAAACTCTTTCTGTTCACCCCATTGATGCAATTGGGCAAGTTGAACGCCAAAGTCATAGCTATTATTGCTTGTTTCAAGCGGCTTGGTCGGCAAGTAATTAAGGATAATGAACGAGCATTCTTTGGTTTTACCAATCAGTACTAACTCAGGAACATAAACGGTAGAAGTCTCTCTTAACAAGCGTAAGTTCTCAGCTTCAATTTCAAACTTAGGTAAAAATTCTCGCTGGTTCACTTTTACAAAGTAACGTTCGTTACCATCGCTAATCATATAGCAATCGTTAATGTCGCCACCAGAAACCTTGGTACGTTCAGTTATCTGGAAGTTAAATAGAAGAGTATCTGAAAGTTGTTGAGAAATGGCCTGCCACATAGGAAATCCTCAAAGACTGAAGGTTAGAAATACTGTTTGTTTAATAGCAATAGTTTAGGATAAATCTGAGCAATTTATAGACGCACTCGTCAATGTTCTTGGCTCTTCTTCAACTAATGTAGAATCAATTGGCTGATTTGTGAACTCGAACTGATTCAAGCCCTTTGAAATCAAAACAGAAATTGAGAATGATATAAGGAAATAGTTTGGAACTAATCTCACGGCATGATGATTTTCATACAATAGAATTGCAGAAATAGGTTGAGATTATTTTTCACTATATTTTAGGTGTGTTTGGTGAAGTTAGGGTGTTTTGATTGAAATTTAAGCTTAAATGCTAACTCGGATCACTTTAATACAGTTTTTAGTAATAAAGAGATGACAAACAGACTCATATACATAGTATTAGGTAGGTACATATTAATCTGCTCTTGAGCTTAAACGGAGATTTATTGTGGTTGTAGAAACCGATGGCTATTTGGCTTTGATCGAACACTTATCATTTAACCTAGATGTCTTTACTAATAGTAATGGCGATACAGGTAATGAAAGTGTCGAAGACATCATCACTGACATGATATCAACAAACATCATGGCTATTTTCGAGCAAAACCCTGAGTTACATTCAAGCGTTCGTTTTCAACTATTGAAAGAAGCGGATTCAGTGGTGGCTGATTTAGGTGAAGTGTTAGCTGGTGTATGGTCAAAAAAAGCGACTAACGAACAAATTGTATTCTTAGATGAATACATCGCATTAGTGAAGAATCTGTTTGATACTGCGGTCGCTCAATACGACTAATTAGCTTCTAGTACATTTACTAGGCTAAACAGCGATAGGCGTTTAAATAGTACCTTCAAAGCAACTGTGTTATCAGTTAATCTTTTAATCACTATAAACGCCTAAAATGCCAAAACTTAGAGGCCCAATAAGGGTTATCCAATCTCGATATAATGACACCTTTCGATGTCGAAGCATGTAAGAATTGATTGTTTCCTAAATATACACCGACGTGTCGTACCGTCATCGATGTTTTGAAAAACACCAAGTCACCACTTATTGCCTGTCCATACGCTATTTCCTTTCCCTTTTTAACTTGATCTTTTGTGGTTCTCGGTAAGGCTTGCTGGGTCGCAGTTTGCACTGCGATTTGAACGAAAGCAGAGCAATCTACGCCTCTAAATGAAGTCCCACCGAAATGATATGGCACACCTTTCCACTGTTCATACACACTCATATACGCATTGGTCGTTGATTGCTCTAACTTTGACAGAGGCTTGTGTGCGGTTTGACTAAGCTGAGAAGGGGATGGCGTCGAGCTACAAGCAGCCAATGTTGCTAAAGTTATTGTAACTACAGCCATTTTTCTGAATTTCATATGTAACTCTTCTGACAAAAAACTGAAATATAAACGTCATCAAGGACTTCTAGTATACGAACTAACTTAAGGATATCTTTTTTCGTAGTCAAACTGGATTTCACATGCCCGACACAAATTTATCAATAAAACCTTCACGTTATACATTCTCGCTCATTCAAACCGTCACCGCTGTATTTATTTCCATTCTTTTGCTCGTCATCTTTTTATCTTTGGTCAGTCTCCGAGGCGTCGATCGGGTCGGGGGCCATTTTGAAGCACTTTCGGAACAAGCATTACCTCTTGCATTAAACAACGCCGAATTAACACAAAGCGTATTAGAGCAGGTAAAACTTCTTACTTATAGCACCCAATCAACCGACCTAAATACGCTTAGCACAACAGGTAACTCGGTCGACGTGTTAGTTGCCGAAAGTAACCAAACGCTAGAAGAACTCCTCTTCATATCCCAGTCTTTTCCTGACGCGATTTCCGTTGAACAAAAACAAAACTTAATCGAGAACATGGCGACCTTACAATTGATGACTAGCCAAGTGTTGTCGTCACAAATCGAAATTCAGAATAAGCAAAACCTCATCGATGGCCAAGTCACTGAGTTTCGCTATGGTGTGAGTTCCATCGGACCTGAAATGAACCGTATCAGTTCTTTCCTTGTTCAGAACAACCCAGAGGCTTCCGATGCGGCTAACCGATTCACAGCGAGTGCTTCTGCAATGGCGAACACCTTCCTAATGTTGATGATGCAATCAGACTTAGAAAAAGCGCAAGACGAATACAGAGAGCTTCGAAATCGAATTGCAGGCATTAACCTAGCGTATGATGACTTTTCTGAATGGCATCCAGACATCGTAGAGTTCGCAAGCTTAACAGCGCCTTATGAGATGGTTAAATCTGGCTTTGCAGATAACGGTGTATTAAGACAAATCCTACAAAAGCTAGAACTTGTTGAGCAACAAGAAGCCGACTTAGCAAAAGTCATCCATCTGGCCAACACCGTGATAGGGACCTTAAATCAACTATCGAACACCGCTTCCATTTTAATTGATGAAAGCGAGTTTGTGGTCAATCAGACAATTGCGACGATAGACAAAGTACTATTTATTAGTGGATTAGTGATAACGGCCATCATTTCTATTTCATGGTTGGTGTTACGTCACTGGGTGAACAAAGGACTCAGGAACATTACTCAACAAATGAGCTTACTCGCGGAACACGATTTTTCAAAACAGAGTCAATTAGTTGGCCCATTGGAATTGCAAGTTATCGCATCAAAACTTAATTCTGTTGTCGACTCAACCGCTGATTCGGTGCGCTTGGTAACACGAAACTGTGAAACGCTTTATCAAACCGCGGAAGTCAGTCACGATGCCGCAGAGCAAACTAACTCAAGCTTACACGAGCAAAATGAATCACTTCAAAACATGATTACCACCATTACAGAGCTTGAAGCATCTATTGGTGAAATTGCACGTATTTCTAACGCCTCGAATGATGACGCCCAGCTTGCTGAAAGTGAGTCAGTAACAGGGAGTCAAGTTGTTGGACTTAACCAGCAGCGACTGCATGCACTAGAACACTCTCTAAGCATGAATGAAGAATCGATGGCCGACTTAGACGGGCGTGTTAAACAGATTCGCGAAATGGTCGACATGATCAGCGGCATTGCTGACAACACTAACTTACTCGCATTGAATGCAGCAATAGAAGCAGCTCGAGCAGGAGATCAAGGCCGAGGCTTTGCAGTGGTCGCCGATGAAGTAAGAAAACTAGCCAGCGATACTTCCCAGCAAACCACTAATATTCGAAATATGATGAATGAATTGGTAGCAGCAGCTGATCGCTCACGGGCTTCTGTAACAGAGTCGAGAAACGAAATGGCGAATGCACTGGAAACCAGTGGAGATGTGAAACAAGCGTTTGAAAAAATCGAGGTGGCGGTTAGCCAGATTAAAGGACGTGTTGAACAAATCATGGTGGCGACTGAGCAACAGGCACGCGCAACGGTGGATGTGACACATTCGATCACTCGTGTTTCTGAACAAGGCGAGAATACTAAGTTACAGCTTGAATCCATGATTGAGAGTTCAGAGCAAGTCGGAGAGATAGCAGGACACCAACAAGCCATGCTTCATAAGTACGTACTGAAATAAACGAGCGTGCTGAGTTAAGCCTGACAGCATAATAGTTGAAGCACTAACTACGCTTAAATTCCTATTGATACAGAAACGCCCTTAAGTTTTCACAAGAATCTAAGGGCGTTTTGCTTTGGTATTAAGCTTGGTTTGTTATTAAGATAGGTTTGATCTCAATATAAACTGAGACTCAACTGAATTCGAACCTAGTCTTTCGTTGTCGGGAATCGTACAAATGGCTGCCGTAGCATTAAGTCTAACCGTTGCTCTTTACCATCTTGAATCTCTGGAACGCCAATCTTAACGTTATCATGGCCAAGCTTAGGTTGAGCACGATAAGTTTTGAACCAGATATCCCACACCGATAAGAAGAAACCAAAGTTTGAGTGTGTTTCTTTAACAATGACTGAGTGATGGACGCGATGCATGTCTGGCGTAACGATCGCTTTTCTTAATAGTTTATCGAACCACAACGGCAGGCGCGCATTACTGTGGTTAAACATGGCACTGGCATTCAACACAATTTCGAAGATTACAACAGCGAACACTGGAACACCCAGTGCTATGACCAAGCTCACTTTAATCAGCATTGAAAGAATCATTTCTATTGGGTGAAAGCGGGTGCCCGTTGTGACATCGATATCGAGATCAGCGTGATGAACTCGGTGCAGCTTCCACAGCCAAGGAACGCGGTGAAACACCAAGTGCTGTAGGTAAATAGCGAAATCCAACAACAATACACAAACCACAATGCTGAGTTCTTTGGGAAGTGACAGGGTATTAAACAAACCCCATTGGTTATCTTGTGCGATAACTGCCGCTTGGAACGCCGCGATAGGGATTAACGTCGCTAACAGAAAGCTATTCAGAGCGACTAAAGCAAAGTTGTTTCCCCAACGAAACCATTTACTCTGAGTCAGCGTTTTACGTGGAAAGCGGTACTCCCAAAGCGCACATAATCCAAAAACGACAATAAAACAAACAAGGCGAAGCAGGGATGGGTCTTGCATGGGAATTCCTTCTATCATTCTAGGGTCACTGTAAGTACAATCGTGCCACTTTTCTAGATCTATCGTTATTGTCCATGAGAATCCACGCTTTTCACCGTTTATACCAACACCGTTTATCCATTGCTACTAAGCCGTTTAATGCGCGCGGGTGTAAAGTAGTGCGATGTGAGTTCTGTAAAATAAAAGAAGACAGCTGTATCTGCGAGCATCAACCTAACATTGATACGAACGTCGCGACTATGTTGATCTTGTCAGACAACGAAATCTTAAAACCAAGTAACACCGGTCGTTTGATTGTTGATACGGTAAAAGACAGTTACGCCTACCTTTGGCATCGTACTGAGCCAAATCAAGAGATGTTGGATGTTCTAAAAGACAATAAATACCAACCTGTGATCGTGTTCCCTGAAGACTATACCGACGACAAAACGCGCGTGGTTCAAAACCTGCCACAAATGCGTGACCCAAACAAAACACTATTGCTGATTTTCATTGATGGCAGCTGGCGCGAAGCGCGACGTATCTTCCGTCGTTCAGAGTATCTGCAAGACTTACCTGTGCTGTCGATTGAGCCTGAATCGGTTTCTCAATACATGATGCGTAAGTCAGACAACGAACAACACCTTTCTACTGCCGAAGTCGCGAGCTTAGTATTAAAACAAGCGGGTGAAGAGCAGGGCGCGAAGACTTTACAACTATGGTTTGAAGCATTTCGTGAAAGCTACATGTTAAGTAAGACACGTTATAAGTCGGATCCAACCAAACCGAGCCTGAATGCTTTCATAGAGCATACTAAAAGTGAGAAGTCACTCTAACCTTTAAACGCTTTGTGCTGACTTGTTGTTCAAACAAACTCAAACACGGGATAAGTTTGTCATCTATCACGGTTTGTAGGGGGAGTGTTATGGATAATGCTCCTTAGTTGTTTAATTTAAAAATTTTATTTGCCCTAATTTAGGGAAAAATTGGAGAGATTTCATGTATTACGGCTTCGATGTTGGCGGCACAAAAATTGAGTTTGGTGCATTCAATGAGAAACTTGAGCGAGTAGCAACAGAACGTGTTCCAACACCAACAGACGATTATCAATTACTGCTTGATACGATTGCTGGTTTAGTTAAAAAATACGACAGCGAATTCTCTTGCGAAGGCAAAATTGGCCTTGGTCTTCCTGGCATGGAAAACGCAGACGACGGCACAATGCTGGTTGTTAACGTACCTGCTTCAACAGGTAAGCCACTGCGTAAAGATTTAGAAGCGCTTATTGGTCGTAGTGTAAAAATCGAGAATGATGCGAACTGTTTTGCGCTTTCAGAAGCATGGGATGATGAACTTAAAGATGAACCATCAGTTGCTGGCCTAATTCTAGGTACTGGCTTCGGTGGTGGTTTAGTTTATGAAGGCAAAGTTTTCTCTGGTCGTAACCACGTTGCAGGCGAGTTAGGCCATATGCGTCTTCCTATTGATGCATGGTTCCACCTTGGCGACAACGCGCCGCTATTAGGTTGTGGTTGTGGCAAGAAAGGTTGTTTAGACAGCTACTTATCAGGTCGTGGCTTCGAATTGATTTATGAGCACTACTTCGGTGAGAAGAAGAAAGCGATTGAAATCATCCAAGCGTACAACGAAGGTGAAGCAAAAGCGGCTGAGCACGTAGATCGCTTCATGGAGCTATTGGCTATCTGTTTCGCGAACCTGTTTACCGGTCTTGACCCTCACGTAGTTGCATTGGGCGGCGGTCTTTCAAACTTCGAACTTATCTACGAAGAGATGCCAAAACGTATCCCTAAATACCTACTGTCTGTAGCGAAATGTCCAAAGATCATCAAAGCGAAGCACGGTGATTCAGGCGGCGTTCGTGGTGCTGCATTCCTTAACATTAAGTAGTCGTGGCTTAAGTTAAGCTAGCTAAGGTCTAAGGTTAGATAGTGAAAAAGTACAAATAAAAATGCCGCAATCTCGAAAGAGGTTGCGGCATTTTTTATTGTTCGGTGTTTTCGTTGCTAGAAGCTAAATTTTGAGAAAAAGAAGCCAGAGGGCTTACTTCTTCTTTTTGCCAACGCCAAGGTTGTCTTTTTGCTTCAAAGTAAGCTTAGTAAAGCCTAACTTACGGAAATAGTTGTCTTGGTAGTTACGTACCGCTTTAGTATCAGAAATAAACTCAAGCTGTTGCTCAGTTTTTAGATACTCTGTGATGTCGATACCTTCAGCTGCAGCTACAGCTTCTTGGATCGTGCGGTGTTCTTGTTTCGAAAACAATAACTCTTTGTCTTCATCTTTATAAGTGTACAGAATGGTACGAGCCATGGTGCTCTCCAATATAATTATTACTTTGCGCGCACTCTACATAAAAACAGTACGCCACTCAAGATAATGATAGGAAATTACCACTTATTACCCCCATGAATGGAATGTGTAATAAGCATTTTGTGGTATACTATTCGTTATTTTTTAATCTGGCTGACTTAAACGGAACTTATGAGCAATACGCTTTACCCAAAAATCATGGGAATAATAACGCGAATCCAGAACTACCCTGGAATCAAAGGATTAAAAGAAGTCGAAGATAGAATAACGAGTCTATGCGAAGCTAATAATCAACCGATCCCGGATTCCATCGCGCTTTTCCTTAAAGGTTTCACAAGCTATCGCCACGATAACCTTTCTGACGCTGCTGAGCATTATAAAGCCTGCCTAAACGTCATTGCTCCTGAAGAAATTCAACTATATGTATTTGTCATCGGGTTACTTGCGTCTACCCATAACATTCGTGGTGATTATCAATCAGCGTATGCTTGTTACTCAGAGACACTAGAAAACTTACACCTAGTTGATGACAATTTTAAGTCACTTATATTCTGTAATTTAAGTGACTTGCACTTAAGCTTAGAAAAATACGAACAAGCGAAGCAATATGCTCGTAAAGCCATTATTTCATCTCAAAATGCGAATCGCCTGTTAGATTGTGCTGTCAGCCATTTAAACCTAGCCTATAGCTGTGCACATACAAATGAGTTTGAGCAAGCGGTTAGCGCCATTATGGAAGCGAAAAGAATAGGCACCTCGCTTTCTAGTCACAGGACGATAGCGCTCTGTCATAGTTACCTAGGGCAAACAATGCTCTTGTGGGGAGGCTTCGATGATAGTGATGTATTAGATGCATTTTATCAGGCAGAAGAGCACTTCAAAAAATCGAGAGATGAGCATAATCGAAAAGAAAATTTGGTTTACTGGTTTCAATTCTTAGAAGGCATTGGAGAGCGAGAACAAGCAAAAGTAGGGTGCGCTTTTCTCGAACAGAATTTTGATCTAAAGAGTAGTTACCGTTCTTATGCTATCTATGCCCAAACTAAGGCGAAGCTCTTTCGAGATGAAGAGGATTGGTCTGGTTTAGCGGCACTTCAAACTCAGCATGTGGATCTTTTAGAAAAACACATGAGAAGTTATGAGCGCGAACAGAGCGAACGTATTCTAGAAGGGGTAGGTACCATTCAGAGTAAGAAGCAAAATGACGTTCTGGCTCAAATGCAAAAATATATGGGTGCGCTCACTGACATTGGCCAATTCATAGCAACCGCTGCAGATTTAGAAAGCGTACTGCCTGATATACTCCATAAGATAAATATGATTCTACCAACATCTGAGTTTGGGATTGCTATGTATGACGATAAATCAGACATACTCGACTACCGCTATTTTGTTGATACTCAAGGGTTAATACCGAACCTAAAAGTAGTTTGCCAAGAGAACCAAACCATTGGTACTTATGTTATTCGCAAGCGAGCTACCGTTCATTTTAATAGCGCGACAGATGCGGCTCTAGAACCCTATATCGGTAAAACCACACAAGACGATAATTTCGTTACGTTTCGTGGCGAGCTTGATACTAACTCAATGATTCTAACGCCAATCATTCTTAATGAAAAATTAATCGGCTTTCTGTCAGTTCAGCATCATATACCAAACCAATATCAGGAACACCATTGTCAGCTTATAGAACATTTAGCTAGCTTTATTGCCGTGTCGCTAGAAAATCAAAAGCAACGACAGCGTTTAGAAAGTGCTAATCAAACACTCGAAATCTTGAGTACTACTGACCCACTAACAGGTCTAGCTAATAGATATCAATTAGATAACATCACGCCAGTCTTAATACATAACGCATACTACCAAAAACAATCTCTAGCGGTCCTTATGATCGATGTTGACGAGTATAAAGCTTATAACGATTTTCATGGGCATTTAGAGGGCGACGAAGCGCTTCGTATTATCAGTCGCTTACTTAAAAAAACATTCACAACCAAGAATGACTACCTTTTCAGATATGGCGGTGATGAGTTCATGGCGATTTGCTTCGGACAGAGTAGTAGTGATATTGAAAATAAGGTTGTCACTCTGCGAAAGATGCTAAATGAAGTCAAATTAGCAAACCCTAAAGCTCTCTATGCGGAACAATTAACACTCTCTATTGGTGGGGTTAACGTCGACTTAGCCAGTGACAATGTGGATCGAAACTTCAAAATGATTTGTGATATTGCAGACAAACAGCTCTATCAAATCAAAGAAAATGGCCGTAACAACTATAATTTGGTCGATTGCAGATTACTTAAAGTCGAGCTTGTTTAGTTAAATTGGGATCGGGAGTACTTTGATTCCAATTCTAACGTTAACTCGGATTTCCTCGTCAATGACCTTTTCTTGTTAATGTTAAGCTGAGCTTTACCCCAATAAAAAGAAAGCCCCTGATATCTGGTATCAGGGGCTTCATCTATTTAGAGTATGTATTACTCTGAATTCGCTAGCTTAAAGTTCGCTTAAAGCTCACAATCTTGTTTATTTACACACGACCTTGCAAAGGAATGATCGTCACCGTTTCACCGGCTTTTACAGTGTCTACCGCTGGTGAAATCTCGATTAGACAGTTTGCTTCGCTCATTGAACGCAAAATACCTGAACCTTGCTTACCGGTTGTTTTTACTTCAAGCACGCCTGATTCGTTCATTGAGAACACACCACGGCTGAACTCAGTACGACCTTGACGAGAACGTAATTGCTCAGTTGCTATCGCGTTCGCTTTCACTGGTGTCCAGTTAGTTTGACCTTGTAGCTTGCGGATTGCAGGTTCTACAAAGTTAATGAACGACACCATCACGGCTACTGGGTTGCCCGGTAAACCGAAGAAAGGTTTGTCTTCAATTTTTCCGTAAGCAAGAGGGCGACCTGGACGCATGTTGATACGCCAGAAGTTAATCTCACCCAACTTGTCTAACGCGAGTTTGATGTAGTCAGCATCACCAACAGACACGCCACCAGAAGTCAGAACCATATCGGTCTCTAACGACGCAGCATGAAGTACATCCATCATCTTTTGTTCGTCATCTTCGATAATGCCGTAATCAACGATGTCGCAACCTAGCTTTTGAAGCATGCCGATGATAGTGAAACGGTTCGAGTCGTAGATAGAGTTTGGCTTTTGCTCAACGCCCGGTGCCTGAACTTCATCACCCGTTGAGAACACACCCACCTTCACTTTACGCAGAACAGGGCAGGTACCGAAACCTAACGACGCCATCATACCCATTTCTGGTGCTTCGATGCGTGTGCCACGTGTAAAGACAGGTTGGCCAATTTCTAAATCTTCACCGGCCATACGGACATTTTGTCCAACTGAGATTTTCGCATCTGGGAAGCTAACTTTATCGCCATCTTGCACGGCTTGCTCACGCATCACAACAACATCAACGCCATCTGGCATTGGTGCGCCCGTCATGATCTTAACAGCTTCACCTTGTTGAACGGTTTTGTCGTAGCTGTGACCAGCCATAACTTCAGCAACAATGTTGTAGCTATCCAATTCAAGATCTTCACTACGAATCGCGTAGCCATCCATTGCAGAATTAGTATTCTGTGGGACGTTGATTGGCGAGATCACATCTTCAGCCAACACACGACCGTAGCCTTGCAGTAATTCAACACTCTCTGTGAGATCAAGTGCGTCAATGCTATCAACAATCTTTTGTTGGCCCTGAGTTACGGTTAAACCTGCAGGAGAGAACGAATCACAACACACCGCGGGCGCTGCGTCTTTTGAAGATGAGCATGACGCTACTTTGCCTGTTGTAGAGGAAAGGTCAAAGGACTGGGCGTAATCGATGATGAAATCACGAATCGCTTCTAAGTCGTTGATCGCCATTTGAGGTAAGTCAGATTCAACGTGGCTATCAGCAGCAATAGCAATGATGTTGTCATCGTTTTGGTGCAACCAAGGTTTACCCACTTCATCACGGTGAAGCTCGATTTTAGGGAAAGCAATGTTCTTACAGCCTTCAACCAAAATCAGATCAAGTGTGTTGGTATCAAAGCGAGTCAACAGGTAATCAAAATCGGCTTCTGCTTCTGGAGTCTCAGTCATCATCACGTGACGGTTTCGAGAAGCTATCAGCATTTGATTTGCGCCCGCTTTGCGTAAACGGTAGCTGTCTTTACCCGGCTTATCGACATCGAAATCGTGGTGAGCATGTTTTAGCACACCAACTTTTAAACCCGACTCTGTCAATAAAGGAAGCAGAGCTTCTAATACGGTTGTTTTGCCTGTGCCACTGTAAGCAGCAAACCCCAATAGAGGAAGGTTAGGGCGTTGTCTAGAATCATTCATTATTGAAGCGTTCCGAATTGGGTGAGTTCTTCTGGCGTGTTTAGATTCACAAAGCAGTTAGGAGAATCGCTAAAATCGACATATTCCGTGACACACTCTTTGTACAGCAAGATAATTTTACGATCACCACGTTCCAAAAACGCTTCTAGCTTTGGCAGAACACGTTTGTGGAATAGGGTGAATACTGGTTGCTTAAATTCGCCATCATGCGCGACAAGAATGTCGCTGTCTTCTTTTACCGCAGAACAAAAACGTTCAACAAGGTCGTCACTGATCTGTGGGCTGTCGCAAGGGACAAAGCCGACCCAATCTGTGCTCGCGTTTTTAAGGCCAGCATGAATGCCGCCCAATGGGCCTGGATAGTCAGGGAAAGAATCGGAAACAACCGGTGCAAATGCTTGGTAACTGTCTAAGTTACGGTTGGCATTGATAGTGATGCTGACATCTTGTTGTGACAGCTTGTTTATAACGTATTGAATAAGCGGAGAACCGTTGAGCTCAACGAGTCCCTTATCTTTTCCGCCCATGCGGCTGGCTTGTCCGCCAGCCAAAATAACCCAACTAGTTTGCGTTGGAAGCAGCATAAATATTCTCTTGTGCTTTGTTCTTTTTAATAACTTGCAGAAGCGGTGATTCGCTCAAAGTGTTGTCCTTGATCCACCACTGCTTCTTACACAAATCGGTTAACGCGTTAGTTTGGTGACTTGTAATGACTAAACTCGCGCCTCTCTGAAGAAGATCTTCGGCCATAATCACCAATCTTTCAATAGATTCTTTGTCTAAAGAAGCACTTGGTTCATCCATAAGCAAGATTGAAGGCTTAAGAATCCAAGCACGGGCCATTGCTACGCGTTGGCGCTCACCACCAGACAACACAGAAATGTGCTCATCTGCCAAGGTTTCTAAACCTACCATTCTTAATGCATTAATTATTTGAGCTCGCTTATCTTTTTGACTCTCTTTATTAAAGCGAATGCCATAAGCGACATTTTGGTACACCGAGCCATCAAAAAGGTAAGGGGTTTGGTGGAGATAGATGATGTCTTTAAATTTTAACCGAGGAAACAGGCTATGTTGCCAGCTTTGTGTCGGAGACTGAATACGGCCAGAGCTCGGCTTGATCAATCCTGATAAGATTTTAAGTAGGGTCGTTTTGCCAACACCATTGTCCCCTTTGAGATAAATGGCATCGTTGGGGCCGATCGACAATTCGGGAATGTGGAACAAAACACGCTCTTTGTAGCGCATTGAAATTTGCTGCGTTGTTATTTTTATACTCATGACAGCGTTCCTAAGTTCTTAAATAGCCTTTTCCTCTCACACTGGAAAGGAAAAAGTTAAGGGCTAATGCCAATGCTAATAACACCATACCGAGGGCGACGCCTTGAGCGAATGCGCCTTTGTGGCTTTCCATGGCGATAGCTGTTGGGATGTTTCTTGTCATCCCCATAATGTTGCCACCCACCATCATTGAACAACCTACTTCTGTGACGATACGAGAGAAGGCAGCAATGGTTGCAGCCAATAGAGGGAAACGAGTTTCCCAAATCAAGGTACACGCGACTCGTGTTGTTGATACGCCAAGAGTGCGCGCTGTTTCTACTGCTCGGCGGTCACTGGCCTGCAGAGCGCCATGCATCATCGCAACTAGGATAGGGAAACAGATCAGCATCTGACCTAGAATCATCGCCTTTTGCGTGAACAGTAATTGCCAGTCACCTAAAGGACCAGAACGAGAGAGCATCATGTACATCAACAAGCCAATTACCACGGTCGGTATCGCTTGTAAGGTGTTGATCACCGAAAGCAGAGCCCATTTACCGGGGAATTCGGTGTAAGCCAGTAAGAAAGCCATAAGGATTGCAGGAACAATCACTAATGAGATGGCGGACAAAGATACGCTGAAGGATACCGCGACGATTTGCCA
Organism: Vibrio sp. 10N.286.46.A8; assembly: GCF_041470165.1. Classification (NCBI taxonomy): domain Bacteria; kingdom Pseudomonadati; phylum Pseudomonadota; class Gammaproteobacteria; order Vibrionales; family Vibrionaceae; genus Vibrio; species Vibrio sp. 10N.286.46.A8. Next base: position 21,260 of record NZ_JBFRLX010000081.1, on the reverse strand, counting down.
CAATTCGTGGTCAAAACTCACCAGTAGATTCATTGCATCAATCGTTGTTTGCCATAGGGTCATGAAGTATCTCGTTTGAATCGATAATAGGCTTTTATCGGTAGTGTCTGATGTTAATCATAGCTGACACAAACTATTTGAGCCTGTATTGGTCAGCGATTGTTTCTAAGCGTGAATGCCTTTAAAGCAAGACGGTTTTTAAACGTGATTATTTAGGTGGTCTCGTTGACTGTTTAGTTAAGCGTAGCGCTAATTGGTTAGGGTTAAACCTTCAACGCTACGCTTTACTTACAACCCAAGACTCATTTCTTACAACAAGCTATTCTGCGCTTGCAACCAACTATTCTGCGTTTGCAACAAATAGCTGTTTGCCGTGCAGTTTAAAGTCGTTGATCAGTTTCTGGCCTTTAGGGTTAACCAACCAATCACTGAATACTTTCGCTGCTTGGTAATTGATGCTTGGGTAGCGTTCTGGGTTAACAAGAATCACTTGGTAAGGGTTAAATAGGTTCTTGTCGCCTTGGAACAACACTTTAAGGTCAAGTTTGTTTTGGTAAGCCAACCAAGTACCACGGTCTGTCATGGTGTAGCCTTGCATTTCAGACGCCATGTTCAGAGTAGGACCCATTCCTTGACCAACGCTGCGATAGCCGCCAAAGTTTGGCTCCATCTTAGTTTGTGCCCAAATACCCATCTCTTTCTTATGAGTACCAGAGTCGTCCCCACGAGAAACAAACGTCACGTTGTTGTTCGCGATTGCTTTGAACACATCAGCTACTGCTTTTTGAGATTCAATCTTCGCAGGGTCGCTTTGTGGGCCAACGATAACAAAATCGTTGTACATCAGCTTACGAGGTAAAACGCCGTAACCTTTTTCAACGAAGTTCGCTTCAGCTTTTGGTGCGTGAGTCATTACCAAATCAACATCACCGTTTTCACCCATGCGAAGTGATTTACCCGTACCCGCAGCGAGAACATCAACCTTAATACCAGAATCCTTTTCGAACTCAGGCAATAAGTAGTCCAGTAAGCCTGAGTGGTAGGTACTTGTGGTTGTCGCCAATTTGATATGAGTGGTGTCTTCCGCGCTGCTAGCCGTGTAACTGACGATAGATAGAGCTGCAATAGTTAGGGGAATTGCTTTCATTATTATTATGTCCATTCTGTTATAAATGAATGACATGCCTCTATTTTTAAAGGGCTCAAAGAAGGGCATGTGCATAAGACGCTAATTGTTGTAATTAGGAATCTACACCTAATAAGCAAGCTTAATGCCAATAAATAGTGCATCAAATTTCATTAAATTGCTGTTATATCGAACAAAACTGCGTCATTTAGGCTAACAAAATGCATTAAAATATGAGCTAGGACAAAATGTCGCACATTGTCCCTGTCGCACAAAAGGTTAATTGGTACACTCTGTCCCAACTTTCCCCATCGGCTAATCATTATGTCTTTACCTAGTTCACCTGCATCGAACCTCAACCCAAACACATTGACTCAATATCAAGCGTTTTCCGTCTTGGTCGTGGACGATGAAGTCGGGATGCAGGCTATTCTAAAGAAGGCCCTGGGTAAGTTCTTTGGCAAGGTATCGAGTGCAGGGTCTGTTGAAGAAGCTGAAATACTGCGTTCGAGGGAACATTTTGATCTCATTGTTCTTGATATCAACCTGCCAGGACGCTCTGGCATTGAGTGGGAAGAGGCTTTTAACGACAACGACAAACGTGCCGATGTTATTTTCATGACTGGCTATGCTGATCTAGAGATGACCATATCCGCGCTTAAGCTTGGCGCTTCAGACTTCATTCTTAAACCTTTCAATTTAGAACAGATGATACAAGCTGTACTACGTTGTATGGATAAGCGCCTTGATCAAAGAATGCAATACGCATTGAAGCGTGATGTTAGCCGTCATATCAAGACCGAGTTAATCGGTAACTCAGATAAAACCAAACAGCTTAAATTGCTGATCAGTCAATTTGCACCCTCTCGAGCATCCGTTCTTATAGAAGGTGAGTCAGGTACAGGTAAAGAGCTAGTTGCACGCGGGGTACATGAAGCCAGTAAACGCGCTGGGCCATTTGTGCCAATCAACTGTGGCGCAATCGCCCCAGAACTTCTAGAAAGTGAACTATTCGGGCATACCTCTGGCGCATTTACCGGCGCGAAGAAAAACCGTGAAGGTCTATTCAGAGTCGCAAGTGGTGGCACCTTGTTCCTCGACGAAATTGGTGAAATGCCACTACCAATGCAAGCAGCGCTGTTACGTGTGTTAGAGCAACGCACTATTCGTCCAGTCGGTAGCGAGAAAGAAATTGCCGTTGACGTACGAGTAGTGGCGGCGACTAACCGAAACCTTCAACAAGAGGTCGAAAAAGGGCACTTCCGTCGCGATCTATTCTACCGACTCAATGTCCTTAAAATTGATGTTGTGCCATTGAGAGAGCGTCCATCCGATCTAATAGAGCTTGTTCCGTATTTCACTCGTCTTTTAGCAAGTGAACTTAGTGTACCGGTCCCAAACTGGGCTCATGAAGATATTTTGGCGATGAATGAATACGAATGGCCGGGAAATATTCGCGAACTCAAGAACCTAGTCGAAAGGTGCATTCTTTTAGACAAGCCACCAGCGCACTATTGGCGCGAAATTAATGGCGATCCTGCGCCCACCAGCATTTCAGTGACGGTGTCACATGGAGCAGAAATACCAAACTTGAATAACGTAGACGCTGCAGAAGGTTACCCCAACACTTGGACACTCAAAGAAGTAGAAAAATCTCATATCGAGCAACTGGTGAGTTTTCATGATGGTAACAAATCCGCAGCTGCAAGAGACCTCGGCGTTGCACGGAAAACGCTAGAGCGTAAATATAAAGACTGGAACACAGAAGGCTCTGAATATGCCGATTAGACGTCATTGGTGGTCAAAGTGGACGTTTCGGTTCAAAACCATGGTGCGTTATCGTCTGTTATTTTTGACGTCAGCGCCGATCATCTTAACTTTATGTGCTCTTGTTGCGATCACTTTGTATTGGTCTGTTCATTATACGTGGCAGGGGGCTTTGATCGATGTTGATGAGCGTTTGGACGTTGCCGACAATAGTATCCATCTAATTCAAAACCAACAGGCCTATAACGTTCAAGCATTCGCTGAGTCTTATAACTTTCGAATCAAACTTACGAGTGATATTTCAAAGGAAGAGCTCACACGTTGGGTTTCTGAAAACAAATCTCGCTATGAGCTCGACTTTTTGCGTTGGAGGAGTGTTGAGAGCATGGGGAAAAAGCGTGAATACCTCGACCTGACACGCAAAGAATCGTTCTTTAGTGTATTGAGCCAAAATGAACTCAACGATTTAGACCAAAACCTTGCAAGGCAAGCCGAAGTCCCAATGCTCAATAATCAAAACGTTGAAACTCGGGGTTTAGTTAGCCGCACCGTTGTGTCAATTCGAGACAAGAATAATCACGTTATTGGTTTTCTTGATGGCGGGATCCTCCTTAATAACAGCACACAGTTAGTTGATCAGATCAGCAATTTGATCTATCCACAACGTGATGGTTTTAATCGCCGCATTGGCACGGTTACCGTATTCCTTGATGATCTGCGTGTCAGCACTAATGTGCCATTAAGCAGTGAAGACAGTGCAGGGCGCGCAATTGGTACTCGCGTTTCTCATGAGGTTCATTCAAAAGTATTGAATCAAGGGCAAAAGTGGTTAGACCGAGCATATGTTTACGACGCTTGGTACATCACCGCTTACCAACCAATCCACGACCAGTTTGATAACGTTATTGGCATGCTTTATACCGGCTATCTAATCTGGCCACTCGTAGAAACGTACCTGACTAACCTTGGTGAAATCAGCATCACCATCATATTACTGCTGTTAGCTTCAGGTTTGATCGTACACCGTGGTGCACGCGATCTTTTCAACCCAATTGAACGCATCCATAAAGTCGTAAAGCTCGTCCAAATGGGGCAAGACAAGCGAATCGGTACGTTGGGTTTGGATGATCAACACGAACTTACGTTGCTTGCGAAACAGTTCGACAAAATGTTAGATCTGCTCCACGAGCGTAATCAAGAGATTCAACAAGCTGCGTCTGAACTCGAATGTAAGGTTCATTCTCGTACCGCCAGCTTGAAAGAGAAAACGGAAGAACTCGAACTGCACATCCAGCTTCTCAACCAAGCTAGAGATAAGCTGGTGGTCAACGAGAAATTAGCCGCATTAGGTGAGTTAACCGCAGGTATTGCCCATGAGATTAATAACCCAACGGCGGTGATTCTTGGCAATGTTGAACTAATGAAGTTTGAACTCGGTGACGAAGTGGCTCGGGTAGACGAAGAAGTCCACGCGATCATGGAGCAGATCGACCGAATTCGAAACATTACACGAAGCTTACTTCAATACAGCCGACACGGTGGTGTACAAGACGAAATCACTTGGCAACATATCAATCCAATTGTCGATGAAAGTATTACGCTCGTAAAAACAGGCGCAAAAAAGAAAGGCATTGTGTATGTCTCGCAATTGAATGCTAAAACCTCAGTCGAAGTGAACCGAAACCAATTGCTGCAAATTCTAGTGAACCTGCAAATGAACGCGATTCACGCGATGGACGGACAGGGCACATTGACTATCTCAAGTGAAGACTGGGTTGAAAATGGTGTGTCTCATGGTGCAATCGTTCATGTCGAAGACGAAGGCTGCGGTATCAAAGAAGAACAATTGAAACGTATCTTTTCACCTTTCTACACCACCAAACGTGATGGTACAGGCTTAGGCTTGTCAGTATCTCAAAGTATCTTGAGCCAAACGGGTGGCGAGATCCGAGTTGAATCTGAGGTAGGAAAAGGAAGTCGCTTTAGCATCTATCTTCAACAAAAGGCCACACCGCAGTTGTTGGTGTCTAACCTTTAGTCGTTCATAACGCGAATAGAAAACACCTCCGTACTTAAGATAAGTTCGGAGGTGTTTTTATTTATGGCCCGTTATTTCAAACAATTACAAGCCATGTCGAACAATTACAAGCGTCTAAAATATGAAAAGCCTAATGCGCTGCCACTGAAATCTTCGGTGGGTTGATGTTGTGCTTCTTAAACTCTTTCATCACACGCAGGGTAATGTCGGTTTCAAACAATTTCTCATACGCGGTGTCCACCACATAAGCCTTACACGTCAACTGTATCGCTAGGTAGTTGTCGGTAATCGTCTGTTTAACCAGAACCGTTACAGGCTTTGGCAAGTGTATGTAACGACTTGAAGACGCGGCTTCTTGAATCAGGTCGCGGGCTAGGGTGATGTCTTCATTCATACCGACGTAAAACGGAATCACCACTTGCATGTCCAATGCGCCATAGTTACCACTGGTGGTCACTTCATTTAAGAACTTGTTGTTCGGAATAGTAATGATGTCATCGTTCAGGGTTCTCATTCGTACCGAACGTAAACCAATGGTGATGATGTCGCCGTAGTTGCCTTCGAACGTGACGCGGTCACCAACCTGAAACGGTCTGTCAATCATCACAGTGATGCCGGCGATAAACGACGCTGCCAAGTCTTTAAGCGCAAAGCCGACCGACACGGCGAGGGTACCACCAATCAAAGCCAGTATTTGATCGTTGATTCGAAAGCTCATCATGAACACGATAAGGCCGGTGCTCACGTAAATAAAGAATTGAGTAAACGACTGCAGTTTCTGTAGCAGCATTCGATATTGCACGAACTGACTACCAAAACTGGTCACCAACGAATTGATGAACTTAAGCAACAACCACATTGCGGCAATAACGATCATGGAGAAGAACACGCCGCTCCATCGCACCAAGCTCGCTATCTTAGAGATGTTTTCTACGTTAGCTAACTCTTCCGTCGCAAAGGTCGGGAAACTGACAGCACTTGCCAAGCCAACAAATAGTAGGATAAATAACTTCTTCATTTTACTTCACCAGTAGATGTTGACGATCAAGAACGTTAGTAATGTGGCGGAACCAGTGCTCGGAAATTCGAGCCTTTTCTTCATGCCAACCAATATAACCACGGCTTTCAAAGTAACGCAGAATCCCCGTTATCTCTGCCGTGCTCAGCTGTGTACATTCAGACAACACTTCTGGAGAAGCGATTTCCAGTTGTACAATAGAACGAAGTACAGCCAACATAGGTTTAGGCATATTCTCTAGTTCTTGCGCTTCAGGGACATGGAATAAACGTACTACCGCTTGATCTGTCTCTTTATTTCGGTTCAAAGAGAGTCGGAAGAAACGCAGCGCAACGGTAGGGTTGCCATCAGAGTAGTGCCACAAAATTCGATAAAAACCTTGGCGTGCACGTTCTTCTTCACTCATATCATCTTGGTCCCATTGCTTAGGGACCACTAAGCCATCAAAAGACAACGGCTTCTCAAGCTCCGTATTGATACGGCTATTTAGAAGTTCACCCACTTGTTTCTCTGTCCAACGCGGAAGGAAGCACACCAAATCAAACAGCAGACGCTCACCACGCGCTCTATCCACAAATCGCCAACTTGATTTGGCGATCGATATCACGACACGGTGGTTCTTTTTAGAACGACGCAGAAGGTTGGTCAAACGAATCAAATCAGACAGACCGCCAACCATTGGTTTCACCAGTCGTTGAGCGTTATCTATCGCGATAAGGTAAGTGGTATTGCTCTTACGAAGGTGCGCTAATATTTGAATTTCAGTCGCTTCTTCTTCCAAGCCGATGCTCACGGCTAGATGTGCCAACAGCTCTTGGTAACCCGCGTAAGGGCAGCTTACATATACGGGCTCAGCGTTAGATACTTTGTGCAGCAAAGTATAAAGCAGCGTTGTCGCGCCCACACCACGCTCGCCTGAAACAATACAGATAGCCGGGCTGTCAGACATCAAGTAGCGAGACAGTTGCTTAACCTCGTCACCGGCATAGTCAATTAACGTGCTGTCTATATTACCTGGCAGAATGTATTCATACGTTTGATCGCCTTTGATTCGAACCAAGTTTTGCTGATTCTTATCAAGATCTGACTGCTTAGCCACTTCGATTCTAAAGAGATACGCCAAAGCTTGGCTAAACAGCGTGTAATTAGATAGCAAGGCCATTATGCGGTGTTGGAAGTTGTAAACGCTCAGCCACACGATACCAATGGCCGTCGCCAATACATTAAGTAAGAACGTATCCTTACGGTTTACCGCCCAATTCACCCATACCGGACGATCAGAAATGTGTTGAAGCGTATCGAAGACTTTCGCTCTCCATAACTTGAGCACTGAAACCGTAACCAATACAAACCAGAAAAACAGGGCGCTATATATCCAACTATAAATCGTGCCTTTGCCTAGCGTAATACTTGATATTTGCAGAATCACACCCGCCACGATGAAGCTCCACACGTAACGGCGGATAGTCGATAGTCGCAGCGCGATCACTTCTTGATTGGATGTACGCCCCAAACGGTAGGCAAATTCCAAAATAAAGCTGATGGCAATCGAACCACCTAGAATCCACCACGTGAAGATTTCCAGGAAAATCAAATGTTGCAGACTAGGGATACTAGAAAGCACTCTCAATGACAATGTGATGGCAATTAGCCAAGCAATCGCACTTTCAGCGCGGCTGATGTACCAAATGACACGAACCAAGAAAGGAGGATTCGTCTTCGCTTCAAGAAAGTTAATTCGAAACAACTCAATCAAGCGAGTGCTGTTAGCAAGCCACCACACTAAACCGAAATAGATGAACAACACTTTTAACGACGCACCAATCACAGGAACGGGCGAAATAAAGATATCGTTAACTAACGCCTTGAAGCTTCGGATTTGGAAGTATGCAAGATACTCAATATTGAGCTTAGTTAATTCCCATTCTTGCTTAAACTGGGTAACACCATAAGGGCCAAAACCGGTTAAGCGCTCTTTGTTCGCAGAGTTCGTCTGTTCTAGAAGATGTTGTTTACTTACGTTTAAGCTATTCAAAGTGACGTAACTGGTTTGAACCTCAAACCATTGAACGACGTCGTTGTTATCTCTATAAGCTTTTATCTGTTGCTCGAAGATTTTGATTTCCTGCTTTTGAACTCGCAGAACTTCAGCTAACAAGATATTGACTTGGCGTCGGTCCGACGGCTCCATAAAGAGGGGATCGGGTAACGAATCAATTCGAGCATCGAGGTCAACAGCAGAATCGGATACCTGCGGCTGAGATTGTAAGTCATATTCCAAGTTGGCATGACTAGGCCATGAGAGAATGGCTAAAGTGAGGAGTAAGAAGCGCGATAGTGAACGCATAAAAGTCTCTTAGAATTATGAGGTTAGGATTACTATAGTTAGATAATCTTACTTTGTGAAATCCAACCCCGTATCGGGGGCGAGTACTTTATTCCTGTTTCGATCGATTTTGTCATGAAATTGTCAGAGATTAGGCTAGTCTTGGCTATGTCGGTGGCTGCTTTGATCGGGTTGGTTTTACTGTAACTAATCAGCATACGATATATTCAATGGTCGGCATGATTTGGGGCGTTATATCTCTCCCATTTTAGGGCGCCGTTTGATATTTTGTTTTCCCTGAAAATCAGCGGCTTTTCGTCGATAAATAGAAAATCAAAAGTGTGAGTCAGCTCAAACTATGATTTGGTTAGGTTATCACTCACTTAATAGCGGGTAATTGCAATCAAGACTTGCAGTTAAAGCCCCGAACAAGTAACGTTGCGGCGTTTTTCACATTAAAAAGGTAACGGCATTGATCTCCACAGCAAATATCACCCAACAATTCGGCGCTAAGCCACTTTTCGAAAATATTTCAGTTAAGTTCGGCGAAGGCAACCGCTACGGTTTAATCGGCGCGAATGGCTGTGGTAAATCGACGTTCATGAAGATCCTATCTGGTGAACTTGAGCCAAGTGCTGGTAACGTAAGCTACGATCCAAACGAGCGCGTAGCTAAACTAAACCAAGACCAATTTGCTTACGAAGAATTCACGGTAATCGACACGGTTATCATGGGTCACAAAGAGCTTTGGGCTATTAAACAAGAGCGTGACCGCATTTACTCTTTGCCTGAAATGAGCGAAGAAGACGGCATGAAGGTAGCTGACCTTGAAGTTCAGTTTGCTGAAATGGACGGCTACATGGCAGAAGCTAAAGCAGGTGAGCTTCTTCTTGCTGTAGGTATTGAAGAATCTATGCACTTCGGTCTGATGAGCGAAGTAGCACCAGGTTGGAAACTTCGTGTTCTATTGTCTCAAGTACTGTTTGCAGACCCGCATATCATGCTTCTTGACGAACCAACGAACAACCTGGACATGGACACCATCAAGTGGTTGGAAGATACGCTAAACCAACGTAACTGCACAATGATCATCATTTCGCACGACCGTCACTTCCTAAACTCTGTTTGTACACACATGGCTGACCTTGATTACGGCGAACTTCGTCTATTCCCTGGTAACTACGATGAGTACATGACGGCAGCGACACAAGCTCGTGAGCGTCTACTGTCTGACAACGCTAAGAAGAAAGCACAAATTGCTGAACTTCAAACGTTCGTATCTCGTTTCTCTGCTAACGCATCTAAAGCGAAGCAAGCAACGTCTCGTGCTAAGCAGATCGATAAGATTCAACTAGACGAAGTTAAAGCATCTAGCCGTCAAAACCCATTCATCCGTTTTGAACAGTCTAAAGAGCTATTCCGTAACGCACTTGTGGTTGAAAACCTATCTCAAGGTTTTGAAGAAGACCTATACAACAAGTTCGACGGTATTTTCGAAGTAGGTGAGCGTGTTGCTATCATCGGTGAGAACGGTGTGGGTAAAACAACGCTACTTAACACACTAGCTGGCGCTCTTGAGCCACGTACTGGTGAGTACAAGTGGTCTGAAAACTCAAACATCGGTTACTACGCTCAAGATCACGCACACGATTTCGAGACAGACATGAACTTGTTTGATTGGATGAGCCAATGGCGCCAAGAAGGCGAAGACGAGCAAGTTGTTCGTGGTTTCCTAGGTCGTATGCTATTTGGTCAAGACGACATTAAGAAATCTGTAAAGGTTATCTCTGGTGGTGAACAAGGTCGTATGCTTCTTGGTAAGATCATGATGCACAAGCCAAACATCCTGCTTATGGATGAACCAACGAACCACATGGATATGGAATCTATCGAAGCGCTTAACTTGGCTCTTGAGAACTACAAAGGCACATTGTTCTTCGTATCTCACGACCGTGTATTCGTAGACTCGCTTGCAACTCGTATCCTTGAAATCAAAGATGGCAAAATCAACGATTTCCGCGGTACTTACGCAGAATTATTGAAAGCACGCGGCTAAGCTTTAAGTTAGCTTGCTTTTCAACTCAATACGTTGGAACTTTAGCTATCAGCTATAAACCGAAAATTAAAAATTAAAAACGCCGTCATACTGAAAAGCATGACGGCGTTTTTGTATCTTGTATCTTGTATCTTGTATCTAGCTAAGTTTCTATGTATCTATCCTTGAAGGGTCACTAACTCTTTACATCAGAACTTTACAATTAGAAGCGGTTAGTGAATCACCAATCGAACTTACGCTTTTTTCCGACTGCTGATTATTCACCTTTCACATCAAAATCAATCTTCTCTGCGCCAGTGAACACTTGGAAACGCAGGCCTTTAGCACGAGCAATGGTCGTGATACCAAATTGCTGAGCCAAGTCTAAACCCATTTGCGTTACGCCTGAACGTGATAACAGAACAGGAATACCCATCTGCGCCACTTTGATGACCATTTCAGAAGTCAGGCGGCCAGTAGTGTAAAAAATCTTATCTTCACCAGACTCTTTGTTAAGCCACATCTCACCAGCCAACGTATCTACCGCATTGTGACGGCCAACATCTTCAACAAACGATAGAACCTTGTCGTCTTTGCAAACAGCGCAACCATGTACCGCCCCAGCTTTCTTGTACGTGTCGTTGTAATGAGTCAGTGCTTCTAAAGCCGTGTAAATTTCAGATTGCTTAATTTTGGTCTGAGGCACTTGGTAATCTTCCAACTGCTTCATCACGTTACCAAACATGGTGCCCTGACCACAGCCAGAGGTCACCGTCTTCTTCTTAAGCGCTTGCTCAAGCTGGCTCGTATCTTCATTGGTAATGACCGCTGCAGAGCTGGTTTCCCAATCGATGATGATAGATTCAACTGCTTCAGGGTCAGAAAGGAAGCTTTGGTTCTTCAAATAACCCAAGACTAAAGATTCAGGACGCGAGCCGAGCGTCATCAGAGTTACGATCTCTTTCCAGTTCAACATGACGGTAAGAGGGCGTTCACAAGCGATCTGTTTGGTTAGCTTCTCACCATATTCATCAAACACTTCAACTTCGATTGTTTGAAGTGGGTTTTCACTAGTTTTTATTATGTTTGGTTTTACCACAGTCACGTCCTACTTAATGAGATAGCGATTTAAAGAGATAAGAAGTTAACAAGAGGGTCTAACGCCGATCTTGTTCATCGATTCTTTAACTCATGCTTAAAGCAAATCTTATTCCAAAATAACGGGTATTCAGGAAAACATGAAGCATTTGATTAAAATAGCGCAAAATATGGGAGTTCACCGAGTGGAGTTGTCTGAAATAACCAGTATCGACTAACGTTAAGTGACAACTTGATGACGAACATTATAGATGCGCTATTGAAGTTAACCTGTATTGGCGTGTTTATTGCTTTATAGCGCTTATAGGATTGAGCTAAGTACAAAATGTCCTAAGCACATTCAGGCCAAAGAAAATCAATTGGGTGAAGTATGTCTGAGATAAAAGAATTCAAAGAACAATACGAAAAAACAGAAGCAGCTTGGCCAATAGGTGTCCAAAGAATAGAGAAAGAGATCAAAACAGGTATCTGGGTAACCACTCAATGGGAATTGAAGGGGTTTGAATTGTCACCAGAAGATGACGCCCCAGACGTTTGTTTACTTCAATTACATAAAGATGAACGTACAGACTATCGATTCAACCTAAGCTCTCAGCAACCTAAGCTTTTCTTAGTAATGGATAATGTCGATTCTGATGTTAAGCCCGTCATTCAGTTACTTACTGCCTCACAAACCGTTGCAGGGCAATACATGGACGGTGACAACCAAGTACTTTCCTACGACATTCCTTTGCCCGTACAGGCTTGGATGGAAGCATTCATCGGTCGTCATGGCGAGTTATTAGAAACAAGACGTAAGAAACGCAAAGGCGCGGGAAGATCAAATGGCAACTAACTTCTTTAGCCGTTGGTCTCAACGAAAGCTTGATGGATCCACTGACGAACCTTTGGAAGTAGAGCAAACACTGGAAGCACCAGAACTCACTTCTTCTGATTCTTCATCTTCTGAGATTTCGCCTGCTGATTTTTCGTCTGAAATAGAAGCAGCAGCGCCTCAGTCTTTAGAAAGTGAAGCTTCAGAAACCAATGAAGACGTTCATGTTGCTGACGTTCAAGATCCCGCACCAGAAGCCACTGAAGACTTGTCTGTTGCTCAATTATTGGTATCAGAAGCTTCAGAAAGCGTAAAAAAAGCCGCATTGCGTAAACTATTCCTCTCAGAAGAGTTCAACGTTCGTGATGGTTTAGATGATTACGACGACGATTACAGCAATTTGAAGTCTCTGTCTGAAGGAGTTGCAGAAACTCTTCGCGATTGGGTAAAAGACAAGACAGAAGAAGACACAGTAAACGAACCTGAACAAGCCGCTGATAATGAAGAAGAAACTTTGATTGATGAGGTTGATGACTCTATTAATGAAGCCGAAGAGACCGAGTCAGAATTCAGTGAAAGTGACGAAATTGCGGGGGAAGAAAAAGAACTGTATAAAAAAACAGTGCTAGATAATGACGCTACAATGTCAGACGAAGCTGACCTGACAGAGATGGGACAAAATATACCACACAAATAATAGGTACATTTTGACTAAACACTCAATGAACCGCTTGCGACAAAATGTCCCAAGCGGTTTTTTTATACGTACAATAAACGCCACAAAGCATTAAAGCACTGATATATAAGAATTATTAAATTGGCATGGCATTTGCTAAATAACGTTCATTATCAACTTTTTTGTAGATAGACGAGTTCAGGGTCTAACGAATGGCACACTAGCTAAAGAGTTAGTTGTTAACGGATTACTCAGCAAGTTCTCTATCGCTTACTACAATGAAGGTTGAACAGATTATCCATGTCCATAGATGGAACTGAGCAATGCTTAAACAATTATTAGAACAAGCAACTTCAAATAACGCTAAAGCAAGACTGTATGCATTTGAAAATACAGTAGAGTTAACAAATCTGATTCCACCTACTGTTAGCTACGAAAGCGGCGGTAATACACTTGTTATTGGTCCAACTGCGATCATTGAAAGTGCTGCGGCGCAATTACCTCAATTAACGAGCTTAACCTTATTGTCAACAGACGGCGAAAAGGGCACAAACCCAGAACTGTACTTCGCAAATTCGGTTCAAGTATCCGGTTTCCTTGGCACGTTTGAAGTCGTGATTGAGAGTAAAGGCACATCAAGCAACTTGGCAAAAGTGGCTATTAATCACGATTGTTTCGATGTGGTTTTAGACCTTTGTCTGAATAGCTGCATGACAGAAGAAGTACCTGTTCCTGGGTATTACCCAGTAGGGCGCGGTTATCCAAAACTGGCTGAAGCACTGGAAGAGATTCCAACGCTAATGGGCACGTTCGATAAGCCTAAGTTCTTCCGTTTAGACACCGACCTTTGTGCGCACAGTTCACGTGGCGTTAAAGGCTGTGAGCGTTGTGTTGATGCTTGTCCTGCTGGCGCACTATCAAGTGAAGGCTCAGAGAAGACAGGTCACAAGATCGAGATTAACCCTTACCTATGTCAGGGCGTTGGGACTTGTGCAACAAGCTGTCCTACAGAAGCGATTACCTATGCGCTTCCAAATCCTGACGATACGCAAAAGTTCATTGAACGTACGCTAGCTAACTATGAACATGCGGGCGGTCTGGACCCAATCGTACTTATCTGTAGCTCACGTCATGAAACTTACAACGTGATGGCTCTTAAAGCGCTACCAGATAACGTGATTCCAATCGTTGTTGAAGAATTGCCTTCTATTGGTATTGATACTTGGTTTGCAGCGTTAGTGAATGGCGCAACTCAGGTTCTGTTTGCTGCTTCTCGCTTTATGCCAGAGACGATCATTCGTGTTCTGAATAACGAAGTAGGGATCGCTCAAGAGTTACTAGACCAAATCGGTGTTCCAAAAGAAACCATCGATATCCTGTATTTAGAATCTCTACGTGAAGGGCCTCCAACACTGTATGTTGATTCGTTCGATCTTGCACTTGGCGATCTTCAAGGCAATAAACGTCAACGTCTATTCACAGCACTTGACGCGATGTCTTCATCTCGTATTCCTGTTGAAAACATTGTAGAGCTCCCTTCGAATGCGCCATACGGCACGGTTTCGTGTGAAAGCAAAGATTGTACTTTGTGTATGAGCTGTGTGGCTGTGTGTCCAACACGTGCGCTGCATACCGATGGTGCCTCTCCATCACTTAAGTTTGTAGAACAAGACTGTATTCAATGTGGTCTGTGTGAAAAGGCATGTCCTGAGAATGTTCTGACTCTGACTCCTCGTATGAATTGGGTGAAAGAAGAACGTCAGAAGGCTGTTGTGATTCATGAAGAGAAAGCAGCGGAATGTTTACGTTGTCATAAACCATTCGCACCGCAGTCTATGATTGACATGTTACAAAATAAGTTACGCGGTCACTCTCATTTCTCAGATGAGACAGCAATTAATCGTATTGCGATGTGTGAAGACTGCCGTGTGGTAGACATGTTCGATTCAATGGCTCAAGACCCATTGAAACAATTGAAATACTAGGAGTTGGCCTTGGATACTAATTTGGATCAGGCACAAGAGCCTGAGCTCGCAAAAGAATTAAAGCAAGAACAGACACTAAGAACTGAAATCTATCTGGTTCTTTCTGCATTGTTTCGTAGCGCACCTTCTGAAGAGGTGATCGACTTTCTAAAGACACTAGACATTGAAGCGTCTGAAAGTGCGATGCAAAAGGCTTGGATTGCGATTCAACAAGCAGCAACTGAATCAAACCGCGAAGCACTAGAAGATGAATATCAGAATCTTTTCATTGGCATTGGTCGTGGGGAGATTGTTCCATTTGGATCTTGGCACAGAACAGGATCGATGATGGAAAAACCATTAGCTGAGATCCGTCACGATCTTGAATTGCTTGGCATTGAACGTGATGAGCAGGTTAAAGAGCCTGAAGATCATATCGCGGCTCTTTGTGAAGTAATGGCGATGCTAACCGATGAAGAAGACGCGCTACAACAAGCCGTTTTCAATAAACATATCGGGCCTTGGTTTAACTCTTTTACACGTCAGCTTGAAAGTGCAGAAAGTGCGAACTTCTACAAATCAGCAGCACAGCTATGTGAAGCATTCTTAACGTTGGAGCAGGTTCGTTTCAGCGTGAATACAAAAAGCAGTAAACACAAATTAAAGATTGATGTGAAAAACGTCACTGATTACGAGTAATCGAGCAGTACGCGATTATATCGATAGAGGGGCATGAAGCCTCCAAAAAGATCTACCGCAAGGTAAGGAAGCAATGATGAAAGATAACAAAGAAATAGATACAAGCCGTAGAGACTTACTCAAAGGTTTAACGACTGCAGCCGTTGCTGGTGCCGTTGTCGCTGGTACAACGAAAGTGGCAACTGCTTCAGAAACGGTTGAAATGCCGAAAGAAGACGTGAAGAAGACGGGCTATCGTGAAACGCAACATATTCGCGATTACTACGACACACTTTAGGAGATAACGGATGAAACTTGTCAAACGCTCCGATAGTGTGAGCAAAGAAACCAATCAACTGGGTGTGTCTCGACGTGCCTTCATGAAAAACACCTCATTAGCAGCTGGTGGCGCGGTAGTAGGCGCAAGTCTATTCGCTCCAGGCATGATGAAAAAGGCGCAAGCTAAGTCAGTCGATCCTGAAGCAAAAACAGAAGTGAAACGCACTATCTGTTCTCACTGTTCTGTGGGTTGTGGTATTTACGCTGAAGTTCAAAACGGTGTTTGGACGGGTCAAGAGCCTGCATTCGATCACCCATTCAACGCTGGTGGACACTGTGCTAAAGGTGCAGCTCTGCGTGAACACGGCCACGGTGAGCGTCGCCTCAAGTACCCAATGAAATTGGAAGGCGGTAAGTGGAAGAAGCTTTCTTGGGAACAAGCGATTGAAGAGATCGGTAACAAGGCGCTAGAACTTCGTAAAGAATCTGGCCCTGATTCGGTTTACTTCCTAGGTAGTGCAAAACACAGTAACGAGCAAGCTTACGCATTCCGTAAGATGGCGTCGCTTTGGGGCACCAACAACGTTGACCACCAAGCGCGTATTTGTCACTCAACCACAGTAGCCGGTGTTGCAAACACTTGGGGCTACGGTGCGATGACAAACTCGTTCAATGACATGCACAACTGTAAGTCTATGCTGTTCATTGGTTCGAACCCTGCAGAAGCTCACCCAGTAGCGATGCAACACATCTTAATCGCGAAAGAGAAGAACAACTGTAAGATCGTTGTTGCGGATCCTCGTCGTACGCGTACTGCTGCGAAATCTGATCACTATGTTTCTCTTCGCCCAGGTTCAGACGTTGCGTTTATCTGGGGTGTGTTATGGCATGTCTTTGCTAACAAATGGGAAGACCAAGAATTCATCCGCCAACGTGTATTCGGCATGGACGAGATCCGTGAAGAAGTTGCGAAGTGGAGCCCTGCTGAAGTTGAGCGTGTTACTGGCGTAAGCGAAGAAGACGTTTACCACACAGCAAAACTGCTCTCTGAAAACCGTCCGGGTTGTATCGTTTGGTGTATGGGTGGTACTCAACATACTACAGGTAATAACAACACACGTGCTTACTGTGTACTTGAGCTTGCGCTAGGTAACATCGGTAAATCAGGTGGCGGTGCAAACATTTTCCGTGGTCACGATAACGTACAAGGCGCAACTGACCTTGGCGTACTATCAGACACGCTACCGGGTTACTATGGCTTGTCTGAAGGTTCGTGGCGCCATTGGTCTAAAGTTTGGGATATCGACTTTGACTGGGTGAAAGGACGTTTCGACGACAACGCATACGGCGGTCAAAAACCAATGAACAGTGCAGGTATTCCTGTATCTCGTTGGGTTGATGGCGTACTTGAAGACAAAGACAAGATCCGTCAGCGCGAAAACATCCGCGCGATGTTCTACTGGGGTCACGCGGTGAACTCTCAGACTCGTGGTCCAGAGATGAAGAAGGCGATGCAGAAGCTGGATATGATGGTTATCGTTGACCCATATCCAACAGTTGCAGCAGTAATGAACGATCGCACAGATGGCGTTTACTTGCTTCCGGCAACCACTCAATTTGAAACCTACGGCAGCGTAACGGCATCAAACCGTTCTCTACAGTGGCGCGACAAGGTTGTTGATCCTCTGTTCGAATCTAAGCCTGATCACGAAATCATGTACCTTCTTTCTAAGAAGCTTGGTTTCTCTGATCAACTGTTCAAAAACATCCGTGTTGAGAACAACCAACCATTGATTGAAGACATCACTCGTGAATTCAACAAAGGTATGTGGACGATCGGCTATACAGGTCAAAGCCCAGAACGTTTGAAAGAACACCAGCAAAACTGGCACACGTTCCACAAAACAACGCTTGCTGCAGAAGGCGGCCCAGCGAATGGCGAGACTTACGGTCTTCCTTGGCCATGCTGGGGCAACCCAGAGATGAAACACCCAGGTACGCATATCCTTTACGATACGTCTAAACCGGTTGCTGAGGGCGGCGGTAACTTCCGTACTCGTTTCGGTGTCGAATTTGAAGGTCAAAGTCTATTGGCTGAAGACAGCTACTCAAAAGGCAGCGAAATCAAAGACGGTTACCCAGAATTCAGTGACAAACTGCTGAAACAACTGGGTTGGTGGGACGATCTAACCGCAGAAGAGAAAGCTTCAGCGGAAGGTAAGAACTGGAAGACTGACGTTTCTGGTGGTATCCAGCGTGTGGCTATCAAACATGGTTGTATCCCGTTTGGTAATGCGAAAGCGCGTGCGATTGTTTGGACATTCCCAGACCGCGTACCACTGCACCGTGAACCACTTTACACGCCACGTCGTGATCTTGTTGCAGACTACCCAACATGGGATGACAAGGAAGCAATCTTCCGTGTTCCTACGTTGTACAAATCAATTCAAGACCAAGACAAGTCTGCTGAATACCCAATCATTCTGACTTCTGGTCGTCTGGTTGAGTACGAAGGTGGTGGTGAAGAAACCCGTTCTAACCCTTGGCTAGCGGAACTACAACAAGAGATGTTTGTTGAAGTGAACCCGAAAGACGCAAACGACATTGGCTTTAAAGATGGTGATGATGTTTGGGTTGAAGGTGCTGAGAAAGGCCGCATCAAGGTGAAAGCGATGGTTACTCGTCGTGTTAAACCGGGTTTAGCGTTCTTGCCGTTCCACTTCGGTGGTAAGTTTGAAGGTGAAGACTTACGTTCTAAATACCCAGAAGGCTCTGATCCTTACGTTATTGGCGAAGCTGCCAATACAGCAACCACATATGGTTACGACCCTGTCACGTTGATGCAGGAAACGAAAGTAACCCTTTGTAATATTCGTAAAGCGTAAGGAGTCTTAAAATGGCTAGAATGAAATTTCTTTGTGACACCAAACGTTGTATCGAATGTAACGGTTGTGTCACTGCATGTAAGAACGAAAATGATGATGCTCTGGAGTGGGGTATTCAACGCCGCCGCGTTGTGACACTGAACGATGGTGAACCGGGTGAAAACTCTATCTCAGTCGCATGTATGCACTGTACTGATGCCCCTTGTATGGCAGTTTGCCCAGCAGACTGTTTTGAACATACAGAAGACGGCATCGTACTTCACAATAAAGATCTATGTATCGGTTGTGGTTACTGCTTGTTTGCTTGTCCGTTTGGCGCACCTCAATTCCCTAAACAGGAAGCCTTTGGTGAGCGCGGTAAAATGGACAAATGTACCTTCTGTGCTGGCGGCCCTGAAACAGAACCTGGTTCTGTGGAAGAGCGTCAGAAGTACGGTGCGAACCGTATTGCTGAAGGTAAGCTACCAATGTGTGCTTCGCTTTGTTCAACAAAAGCGCTGCTTGCAGGTGATGCTGAGCAAGTCTCTGATATCTTCCGTCAGCGTGTTGTAGAACGCGGTGCGAAAGGTGCTGGTTGGACAGACGGCAACGACCTTTCTTACGATGCGATGAAGAGCTAGTTAGGAGAGACATATGCTTACAATGTTTAAGCGTCTCTTCCTTGTTGTGCTGCCGATGTTGGCAGCACTAACAATGCTGTCTCCTTTGAGTCATGCATCTGAGACGAACTCATCACAAACTCAATCGAGCTCTGCTGAAAGAGAAATCACACAACTTGCTGGCGCTGATTTTTGGCGACAAGTAAGAAACGGTGAGGAAGGTTACACCACATCTCAATCTGCTGAGCACGGTGTGTTAATCAGTACGCCCGGGCAAACATGGTACATATTGAAAGAGAAGTGGATGTCGCCAGCCGGCGCAGTTGCTATCTTTGGCAGTATTGCTTTCGTTACTCTAATGTACGTTGTGATTGGCCCACTAATGCTGAGTGCGCCAAGAACTGGCCGTAAGATCAAGCGTTGGTCTCGACTGGATCGTGCGTTGCACTGGAGCATGGCGTTTACTTTCTTAACGCTCGCGTTCAGTGGTTTGATGTTGGTTTACGGCAAGCACTTTTTGAAGCCGTATATTCCAACTGACCTTTGGGGCTTTATCGTTCTATTGGCGAAGCAATACCACAACTACATCGGCCCGATTTTCTATGTGCTATTGATGGCTGTTCTTATCAAGTGGTGGCGCAAGTCGATCTTCAAAATGGTCGATATTCAGTGGTTCATCAAACTAGGCGGCATGGTAGGGAAACACAAAGGTTCTCATCCATCGGCAGAGTTTTCGAACGCGGGTGAAAAAGCGCTATTTTGGCTGCTTATCGTTATGGGCAGTGTCGCAGCGATCAGTGGCTTGGTGTTAGATTTCCCAATCTTTGGCCAAACACGACGTGATATGGAGCTTTCCAACTTAGTTCACATGCTTGCTGCTCTGATCCTTATCTGTGGTTTTGTGTTCCACATCTACATCGGCCTGTTCGGTATGGAAGGCGCACTAGAAGGTATGGTAACGGGCGAAGTCGATGAAACTTGGGCTAAAGAACATCATGACCTTTGGTACAAAGAAGTGATGGAACAAGAGAAAAACGGCGTTGAACAAAGCGCTAACGTAGCAACAGAGAAAATGGAAGGGGTGAATAAGAATGAACAAACCTCATAAGGGTATTTGGGTTGCTTACATCCTAAGCTGCTTTACACCATTTACTTGTCTTCTCTCTGGTGTGATTGCCATTATCTACGCGGGCTATCGTTTAGATAAAGGCGAAGACGGCGAAGTAGTGGATACCCATTACTACGGCTTGATTCGCTCGTTCTTCTTGAACCTGACGTTTTTTGTTGTGCTTATCGTTACGGTAGCGACCTCTAACGGTGTGTTAATTGGTGTTAACGATTACTGGTATCAAAACCATATTATCGATGACATCGCTTACTACATTCCATATGTGGGCATGTTATTTGGTGGTGTGGCGATTGTGGTGTGGTTTATTCGTATGTATCAAGGCATGCAGCGTTTAAGTCAAAACCTACCGCAAAACCCGACAACAGGTCCAAACCTTTAAGCGTTTAAATGTAAGCCGTTTGGGTTACCAAACTCGATAATAGCTCCTTTGTCGATGAGTTAACTCTAATCAGCGAAAGACCTTAAAAGCCCAGTGATTCATTTCACTGGGCTTTTTGTCGTTTGGGCGCTAGGTAACTGATCTAAAACCTTATATTGACCGCATCAATATGGTGCAATTCCCTCAATTGGTGCAATCTGTTATCGAATGTTTTCTCTCTCTGAGAACCAATAAAGTGCACCCTAGAAATTAACCACTAAAAATCAAGAACTTAAAACCAAATCCTGTTGCACGTTTTTTGCGTAACCAAGTTGGAACACATCTTGCGTTTACTGTTGAGTCTTTAATTAATTACGACATCAATTCGCACGGTTCTAGTGCAATTGAGACAAAGCTAAGGGAGAGAGCTTTAATGAGTCAAACGGTTAACCAAGTTCATAGCGCAGTAC
>NZ_JBFRLX010000080.1:0-11953 GCF_041470165.1 Vibrio sp. 10N.286.46.A8 | reverse complement strand
TTACGAATCATAAGAGGTTTGCGAACTATAAGGGATTTGCGAACTAAAAGAGGCTTGCGAATCAAAAGAGATTTCTCAGACATGATATTTATTCTTATATGTAATTAGTAATGATAATGGTTTGCATTAAACAGCCAGTTATCACTCCAATCAACGAAAGTTTCATGCTGAAAATTCATTATGATTATTCATTTATCAAATAATGCAGACAAAATATATTCAATTCATTAGCATTGAGCCCGTAACATTCATGTGCCAGATAACTTAGGAGTATGTCTCTTTAAATAGTTCACGAATCCAACGACACATAGGGTCATTGTGGAAACGTTTATGCCAGTAGAGATATACGTCTTCTGATGGGCTCCTGATCGCTTTGGGTACGCGTTTACAAACAAGGTTTCTCTGTTTTGCTGCTTGTTGAGCAAAAGGTGTCGGCAGGTGAAAGATGATATCGGTCGCTTCAGCCATATCTGGAGCGACGTTAAAGTTAGACAGTTGAATCGGTATCGATAGCTGACGCTGCTTATCGATCAAGCCCAAATCTTTGAAACGACTTTCAATCGAGAGCTTCTTATCCCCTTGCAGTGAGATCTGGCCGAGTTGGCTACTCAATAAATCATCAACGGTGATCTCTTTATCCGCCAGAGGGTGGTCTTTGCTCATCAATAACCGATAGTCGCGACTGATTACGAACATTCGATACAAGTTTTGTTCAGAACTTAATGGTTCATGCGTCGACAATACAAAGTGCGCATCACCTGATAACAGAGGTTCAAAGTGTCGTTTAGGAATCGAGTCGATATCGACAACCATATTCGGCGCTTGCTTGCGGATTTGTGCCACCACTTTTGGTAACAAATGCGAGACTTGCGGAACCAAGCCAAAGAACCGAACGGTACTATTGCTCGTCTGCGGTTCAAATACGTCTCCATGTACCAATTTCTCAAGGCGTGTGAGCACAGAGTTGAGGTCTTGCTTAATGACTTCTGCTTTCGGAGTTAACTCATACCCATAGGCTGCGCGGACTAACAAGTCATCGTTGAATACCGTTCGTAGTTTTTGTAGTGAACGACTCACCGTCGGTTGGCTCATGTCCAACGCCAAGGCTGTGTTTGATACGTGCTTCTCTTCAAGAAGGTGTTTAAGAATAACGAGTAGGTTAAGGTCGACCTGGGCAAGATTCATTATAAGGATATTCAATATACTGAAGATTCAATATGCGTATAGTGCAATTTCCCCAGAATTAATACAATTGATAATCACTCTTACTTTGATGTCATACAATGTGAAGTGCCGAATTTGATGCTAACTAAGTTTTTGAAAGGCTTATTTGGGTGACTTTAGACACAAAAAAAGAAGCCAAATGGCCTCTCTTTACCCTATTCACTCTCGCTACTATTTTAGTTAGCGCTCAACACTCGGCGAATAATAAGCGTCCAACAGTGAAATGAAATTCCCTCTATCAAGTTCGCTAAGTTGATTAATGCCAGCCGCTGCTTTTCTTCCTCCGCCAGTTACAAAGCTAGAGCAAATTTCATCTGCGCCTGTTCTATTGGATAGTGGTGCTCTTAGGCTAACAGTATAAGATTCGCCATCTTGGTTTTTCGTTAATACTGCTTGCGCTCGGTTTGGATCTTGATTCACGATCTCATTGCCAAATACACCACTGATACGTCTTGCCCAAGTCTCACCAGGCAGTTCAAACACACGTGCGAATACACTTTCATACGCAGGGGCAAGGTTTGATAATTGCTGGCGGTCATTCTGGTAAGCAGCTCGTAGTCGATAAAACACCGAGTCTTTGTCATCCATAAGATCGAACGGGTTCGGATATTGATAAAGGTTTTGGTAGAGCTCAACTGGCGTGAAATGTAGATCGCTCAATGATGTACCGTAGCCGTTGTAATTAACCAAGGTACCTAGCTCTTCTAAGAACTCAATTTGTGATTGTTCGAATCCATTTTCATCAGCTAACTGTGCGGCCACTACTTTTAAATTATCACCAAAGGCCGCCGCGATTGCCCAAGCTACGTGTGCACCATTTAGCTTCTGGTTAATCAGTAAACTCGTGCAGCTCTCTGGAGAGGTGTCTATCAGAGTGTCTAAATGCTCAGAGATTGGCACGTCCCCTGTTCGATGGTGATCGCAGTAAAACACATCGATGTTGGCATCTAACAGTGAGTGCAATGCTGGCAGGTTCTTCTCCATCGACACATCAAGAACGGTAACGGAAGAGACATCATTTGGATTGCCCGGCTCTATGATTTGACTGGCAACTTGAGAAACCAATTTAATATCACGCTTTACACCGGTAACGAGTACGCTTTTTCTTGGTTCACTTAATCGCAGTTGTAGCAACGCGATGATACCGTCTGCGTCTCCATTGAATACGTCGTAGTGCATGCTGTTCCTCTTCCGTAAGATTTAACGTTTATTTGAAACGCGCCAAAGATATGGCTCACGTCAATGCGTTCGTTCATCGTTAGTCTGCCATTATTTTAGTTTTATTCCACAGATACTTAAGTCTATTTTGTAATGCCTTATTCTTATTTCTATCGATTCAGGCACTTGCCTATCCTTCAGGCACAAAAAAGGCGCGAATAATTCACGCCTTTGTTTTCTATGAACTCACGCCTTGGGTTTCAAATACTTAACATATTTGGTTTCTAACTTGCTCTAGCAGTCTTATGACGTCTTGAACTGTGCTACCGCTTGATCCATATCGTTCGCTTGCTCAGCTACTTTATCGACTTCGACCAAGCAATGCTGCGCCGAAGCGTTGTTATCATTCGAGATGGTATTCAACTCAGTAATTGAGTCACTTACTTGTGTCATTACCGCACCCTGCTCTTCAATCGCTGAAGCAATACGTTCTGAGTTGCCTTGAATGCTTTCCATATCACTCAAGATCAGTTGCAAGCTTGCATCCAGTTCTTCTGAATCTTTAAGTGTCAGCTGGCCTTGTTGGTTACACTCGCCAATCTCTGTCATAGAAGCATTCATTTGGCTCTGGATTGCAGTGACTACACTGGTGATTTCAGTGGTTGATTGGTGCGTTCTGCTTGCTAACGCTCGGACTTCATCCGCAACAACGGCAAAGCCACGACCTTGCTCACCAGCACGAGCGGCTTCAATGGCTGCGTTTAATGCCAATAAATTAGTCTGTTCCGCAATACCTTGGATAATGTTAACGGCACTACCAATTTGATCGACATGGTGATTCAAAGAACTAATCGAATCTTGGCTACTTGAAAGGCGTTCAGACAGCTGGGTAATGTTATTGATGGTATCAACCACCACTTCACGACCTTTGTCGGCATTCACTTTCGCTTGATGAACGCCTTCAGCGGCAACCGATGTACTTTCTGATATCTCCCCAATAGTCAGTACCATCTCTTGCACTGAAGTTGTCATTGTTGAGGTGTGGTTTGCTTGAACTTCGAACTGTTTGATGACCGATTCCAGCTCGTCATGCATGCTCGACGTACTTTGTGTCAACTGATGTGACTTAGATTGAGACGTCGCAATCAACCCTTCAAGCTGGTCTAGCAGTTGATTGAAGTATTCGCCTAGCTTACCGAGTTCGTCTTTGCCATTCTCCGTCGCACGAATAGACACGTCGTTCGAGTCGACAATATTACGGATCACAGTAAGTAGAGATTCAATCTTACCGATGATTGAACGTACGATTAACCAGCTGAATAGAATGATCGCCACTAACAGTGTGACGCAAAGGGTGTTGTTGATCAGCGATAGTTTATCCATCTCTTGCTGTGCCTGTTGATCTAACACGGCCGAGAATTCTTTGAATTGAGTCTCGATAACGTGCGAACCTGTACGCGCTTGCCCTAGTAACCCTTCGTTATGTTTTAACCCTATCACTCGTTTCTGATCTACGACTTGACGAGCTGCTTCTATCAAAGCAGCTGAGCCACCCGCATTAGAAGTAATAGACAGAACACTTGGGTCGAACTCACCCTTCTCGATCAGATCATTGAAGAGATACAGCTCAATTTTTTGTTCAGCACTCGCGGTGGCACTGATGTTATCGAGTACAGCATGAAATTCCCCTAACAATCCTTTGTCTCGTGCTAGTCCATACACTTGGCTGGCTTTAACAAGGTTAACAAAGCTTGTGTGGTACGTTTCGATATCTTCACGCAAATGCGTACTGTTGGCCAAACCCAGATCATTCAGCACAGCATTAAGCTCAGATTCAGACGCTAAGAATTTTTTGTAATTTACGTCGAACTTGTCGAGGTATTTCAGATCACTGCGAAGTAAGAAATCTTTCTCGTTACGACGAAGGTTTAGCAGTCGCACTTCAAGTTCTTTGGTAATTTGTTTGGCTTCGCTCATTTTAGCGGTGGTGTCCGCAAATTGAGATGTGGTAAACAACAATGAAATCATGCCGAAGATGGAGAACACCCCCAACGAATAGAGCTTTTTCTTTATATTCATATACATGGCTCGTCTTTACTAAATTAACTATAAGTATCTAATTGATCGCATCAAAGCATGGATATACGGCTAGTGCGATCGAGTTATTGTTATGATTTTTTATCAGTAATGGGGTTGAGTTTTTGCAGCGGCCCTGCCCGCCAGTAGTGACATCATCAATACATTCAAACAAAGAAGACCCAACCCATTAACGACAGATTAATCAATAACACATTTTCGCTACATGTACATTAATAGAATTATAAAACTGAGAGACAGATATTTGACGGGGTATAAATAGCTGAACGCCTTACTATTAAGGCTTTGAATTAAAACAGTTTGGGCAATTATTGATCTGACGGCTGTGAATGACATTTTTTTGGCTCATCAGCGGAGCAAGAACGAAGAGCAATATTGGGAGGTGTTGACTTGTTTTTGAAACGGTGAGTCCATCGATTAGTGATTGTATAGTCGAGAGAAAACGGCGAAAAAATGGACCTACTCAATTCGAGTCAGGTCCATTTTTAGATTTCTTAATCAATTGCTTTGCAGCTAATAAGTTAGGGTTCGAACTTAAGGCTGACTAAAACGCTTTTACCATCTTAGATAGGCACTTTAGTAATACCGCTTTCTCATCTTCTTCGATGTCTTGCGTTAATTCATTAACTAGGTTCAAGTGAAGCTGATTGTGGTGAACGTGAATCTTCTGCCCTTCATCAGTTAGAGCAACCACGATTGCACGACGGTCCGTTGGGTGTTCATGGCGTTCAATCAATTCGGCTTTAACCAGCTTTTCGATTTGAACGGTCAATGTACCCGTGGTGATGCCCAGCTTTTCAGCGAGCTCTTTCATTCTTAACGCGCCATGCATACCAAGTACTTCAATAGTGTGTACTTGAGCCAGGGAGTAACCCGTCTCTTTGACTACAGACTGTTCCCACGAAGACATTTTATCGTAGAACTCAGTCAGTATTTGGTTAAGCTGTTCTATATTTCGCATGGTCGTTTGAATGCACTTCAAGAGTAAGATGATTAATCTTATCAAACTTGGAGAGCATTTGTTTATATTCAGACACGGTTTTATCACTGTTTGATTCAAGAGTAATTGCTGCTGAATAGTGATGCCCACTCACCTTCCACATATGGAAATCGGTGACCGACGCATAAGGCGTTAAGGTTTCGGTCACTGAGTCGCGATAATCTTGGTGGATATTCTCATCAAGCAGGATTGGACTGGTTTGTTTCATAAGGTTCATCGTCCACTTAGCAATCACAAATGCGCCAACTATTCCCATTGCTGCATCTAACCAGTTCCAACCGTAAAACTTACCAAACAGCAGCGCAACAATGGCCAACAGTGAAGTCAACGTATCCGCCAACACATGCATGTAGGCTGCGCGTAGGTTATGGTCATGATGGTGCTCACCATGCTTATGATTATGGTCGCTGTCGTGATCATGGCTATGTGAATGACCGTGATTCTTACTCTGATTGTTACTATGATCGTGGCCATGCTCGTGTCCGTGATCATGATGGTGATCGCCGAGTAAAAACATACTCACCACATTCACAGTTAAACCAATACAGGCAACGATGATCGCTTCATTGAACTGAATCGCTTGTGGGTTAAATAAACGATGCACTGATTCCACCAGCATCAATAATGACACAATACCCAATGCAATCGCGCTGGTGTAGCCCCCTAACACGCTGACTTTACCAGTACCAAACGAGAAACGTTCACTCTCGGCATGTTTCTTCGCATATCGGTATGCAAATAAGGTGATACCAAACGCTGCAGCATGCGTCCCCATGTGCCAACCATCGGCAAGTAACGCCATAGAGCCGTAAATAGTACCGGCAACGATCTCGACAACCATGGTGATGATAGTTAACAAGAGAACGTAGAAAGTACGCTTTTCACCTTGGCTGTTATGTGAAGAAAAGTTGTGTTGGTGACGTGTTGGAAAACTCAAAATGGCGTCCTTAGCTGGTGTTTGTGGTTAGGGCTGTCTGTCATTAGGAAATGGTGCTTACAAATTCCCTTTGACCTTCAAGTAATTTGACAACCAAAGCAGTTGGTTGGAAGTTAGTTTGATTATCAAACTTTGTCAACGGCGAATTTGGTTTTCGAAATGGGACGAAAATGAATAAGGCTCACTTAATCAAGAAATAAACTCTGGGGCAGGTCTCTGATTTTGAGTAAAACACTAGCCCTGATCACGGCTCCACTATTCCTCTAAGTAACTAGAATTCATACCCAGTAGTCCTCTGAGTTAATACAAAATTGGTATTTTCTTTCTAAACAAATAGAAACTAAAGAAAGGACATTACCTTGACTAAATTAACCAAAACCGTGTTAGCAATGAGCGCACTCAGCGTTGCTCAAGGCGTCGCTGCGGCAGACCAACCGAACATTCTTGCTATCTGGGCAGATGATCTTGGTTACTACAACACTAGCGCATACAACCGTGGAATGATGGGCTACGAAACGCCGAACATCGATCGTATTGCTCATGAGGGTGCTATTTTTACGGATATGTACGCACAACAATCTTGTACGGCTGGCCGTGCTTCGTTCGTGACAGGTCAACACCCATTCCGTACCGGCCTACTTACTATCGGTATGCCAGGTTCAGCACACGGTATTCCTGACTGGGCTCCTACCATTGGTGATGCTCTTAAAGAAGAAGGTTACGCCACTGCACAATTCGGTAAAAATCACTTAGGCGATCAAGACAAACACCTTCCTACAAACCATGGTTTTGATGAGTTCTTTGGCAACCTTTACCACTTAAACGCGGAAGAAGAGCCTGAAACCTACTTTTACCCTAAAGACCCAGAATTCAGAAAGAACTACGGGCCTCGCGGCGTTATCAAAGCAACCTCTGATGGCAAAATCGAAGATACGGGTCCACTGACTCGTGCTCGTATGGAAAACATCGATGAGGACTTTACCGAAGCGGCTATCACGTTCATGGAGAAATCTGTAAAAGAAGATAAGCCTTTCTTTATCTGGTACAACTCGACTCGCATGCACGTTTGGACTCGTCTGAACGAACATTACAGCGGCATTTCTGGTCAAGGTATCTACGCTGATGGTATGGCTCAATTAGACGACAACGTCGGCGCGTTGCTTGATACTCTTGAACGCTTAGAAGTTGCAGACAACACGATTGTTATCCTTTCTACCGATAACGGTGCAGAAAAGTTTACATGGCCTGACGGCGGTACATCTCCTTTCCACGGTGAGAAAGGCACAACTTACGAAGGCGGCATGCGTGTTCCACAAATCGTGAAATGGCCTGGTGTAATCGAACCTGGCTCTGCGGTTAATGCGCTAATGTCTCAAGAAGACTGGTTACCGACACTAGCTGCCGCTGCCGGCAATGACTCTATCGTTGAAGACCTTAAAGAAGGTGTTTCTCTAAATAATAAAGATTGGCGTGTTCACCTAGATGGCTCGAACTTTATGCCATATTTTGAAGGAGAGGCTGAAAAGTCACCCCGTGAAACTATCTTCTACTTCTCTGCAAACGGTGACTTCAATGCGCTTCGTTGGAACGATTGGAAAGCAAGCTTCGCGATGATGGAAGGCACGATGCAATCAGCTATCCGTCAAGCTCCTGCTTGGGCTTCAATTACAAACCTACGTATGGACCCGTTTGAAACCGCAGCGAAAGAATCTGGCATGTACACTCGTTGGATGGTAGATAACATGTGGCTATTCGTACCAATGTCTCAAGAAGTGATTAAGTTCATGGGCTCTCTAAACGATTACCCAATGCAACAAGGCCAAGGCTTCAGTGCCGCAGACATCAATTACAACACGCTAAAAATGCAAAAGCTAATTCAGCAGATGCAAGCACAAAACGCGAAATAGCGGAACAAGGGTTAAACAGCGAAGCAACAGCTAGATAACCCGGCTACCGACCATTAAAGATAACTGACTAATTAAAGCCCCACTGGGGCTTTTTTTGCGAGGCATCAACAATCTTTTTTCTAAACCATGAATGCGCCATATCTGCATTGCGACTCTTGTGCCACACCAGATACTCAGTACCAAGATCCGATTCAAACGGTAAAGGCGACAGCTTAAAATCATCCAGCAGGCCATACCTTTCAAGTATCGATTTCTGACTAATACAAAGCCAATCCGTTCCTCTTACCATATCAAGCATTTCAAATGGGCCAGGCGCCTTTCGTGCAACCTTTCTACTCTTCGCATACTTACTGGTTTTGGTTAACGGTGATTCTTTGGTATCCCACATACTATGAAGAACATGCTTCTCTTCAAGGTATTCTTCCAACGTAATCTCGTCCGCTAATCTAGGGTGGTTTTTATCATAAGCAACCACCATAGGTTCGTTAGAGAGCTGAATACATTCCATTGCCGGATCGTTGATAGGCGTATGGACTATACACAAATCATATCGGTGTTGGCGAAGGTCTAGAACGATGTCTGCGGTATAGTAAGGGTCAATATGAAGACCTATATCTGGCGTTTCCGCATAGAGGATATCGGATACACGCTTCATCAATGAATAAGTTGCACCACTAATACAAGCGACATTAAACGACCTTTCAATTTTTGTTGGGTCGAACTTTCGCTTACTTGGAAAAGTCGATTCAAAGGCATCGTAGGCCTGTTTTATCTGAGGGTAGATGTCATAACAAAAACTGCTCGGTCTATAACCTTCCTTTGTTTTCACAAACAACGGATCATCATAGGTTTCTTTTAGTCGGTTAAGCGCCTTACTAATTGCGGGCTGAGTAACGCCAAAACGTTTCGCGGTATTCGAGATAGAGAGCTCTTCCATCATGACAACAAAATACGGGATCAGACTAAAATCAGTGTTTTTCATGTTCTATTTACCAAACTCGCGTACTAAATTAACTTTCATATCATTGGATTATACCGTATCAACCAAGCACTTCATTAGCGACCCTTTTATTTTGGGAAGTCACCTACGAATTATCATGCTAGAAAACGATGATTAACAAGAACACAAAAAGCCCACACTTGGCAGGCTCAGGTAACTCAAAGTCAGTGATGGCGTTTATTTGTTTTGCAACAGAGTAATCTCATCATTCACCCAGCCTAATAACTGCTTAGTCGCTTTAGATAAGACTTGGTTCTGCCTCACGATATAGCCAAGGCTGGTGCTAGAGAAATTGGTCAATGGCGTAACCTTTGAATTCAAATGCTGCTTGGTGGATATCGCAAACTCAGGAATTATGGCGACACCAAACCCAGCTTCTGCCCAGTCGATTTGAGCATCGACACTCCCTACTTCCATGACTCTATGATTGGGTAGATTAAGGCTTGGTAAACCTTCATCAATGAAGTCACGGGTTCTCGTATCGTGGCCAAGTAGAATCAATGTGAGTTCTGTCTCTATATCGTCATCTTTAACCTCGTTTCCTGTCTTGCTATCAGAGTATTGCATGTCTAGGCCATCGCCTAACGCACACCATGAAAGCTCTTGAAGCTTAGTAAAATAGAGCGACTCGTTGTGCTGCTCTTTCGCAATCACAAAACCAAGATCCGCCTGAGCGTTCTTAACTAAACTCGATGCTTGAGATGACGTAGTGTTCAGTAGCGTTAGGTCGATACCCGGATACCGCGCTTTGAACTTCTGGAACGGGCGAATTAGCAAGAATCGAGAGATGATGTCGCTCACGGCAATAGTTAACGTGCCTATTTTAAGGTCGTTAATGGCGTTGAGATCGGCCTGACAAATCTGCAGTTCGAGTAATGTTCTTTGACTTGTCTCTAGTAACCTTTCACCTGCTTGAGTCAGTTGAAACGGACTTCGCTCTATCAACTTGATGCGTGTTTGTTGTTCCAGTTGTTTTAGGTGCAAACTCACATTGGGTTGTGTCATATGCAGTGCGTTGGCTGCTTTTCCGAAATGCTTATATTCCGCTAGCGTCACAAACGTCTTCAACAAATTAATATCGAGCATCATTTTCTCTCTCTCGTGTTACTTACATCATTCCCTAAAGTAAAGAATGCCCCATCGTCACTCCCTACAGTGAGGAACGAACATGATAGGGAATCTCGCTTGTAGGTTAAAACCTTAAAGGCATATGAAATCCTTATCAAGATAATAAAGATAATTAATTTCTCTTATCCACTTTGTAGGCCTAACATGATTTCTCAATCAGTCAGGAGAAAAATTATGCCATCTATTGTTGTTGTAGGCGCAAACTGGGGCGACGAAGGCAAAGGCCGTATCGTTGATTTTTTAGCAGACCAAGCTTCTGCTAGCATTCGCTTTCAAGGCGGAAACAATGCCGGCCATACCGTAGTAAACGACTTCGGTACATTCAAACTGCACCAACTACCGAGTGGTATTTTTAATCCTGATTGTACGGCAGTTCTTGGCCCTGGCATGGTGATCAGCCCTGCTGCGCTAACTGAAGAAATTGCTGAAGTACAAGCGGCTGGTATCAAAGTTAAAATGGCAATTTCAGACCGTGCGACACTTTGTCTGCCTTTACACGCGCTGGAAGATACGCTTGAAGAAGAGCGTTTAGGCGATGGTGCTTATGGTTCAACACGTCAAGGTATTGCACCAGCGTACGGCGATCGTGTGATGAAGAAAGGCATTCTTGTCGGTTGGTTGAATCAACCTGAAATTTTAGAGCAACGCATTCAATTTTTACTTGATTGGAAGATGCCTCAACTTAAAGCGCTATACCCTAAATGTGACTTCACTCAGACTGCTTCTGAAATGACGGAATGGCTACTTGAAGTGACTAAAGCTTGGCGCCCATTCATCTGCAACGTGACTGAGCCTCTTAAAGCACAGCAATCACAAGACGCGAACCTACTGTTTGAAGCTCAACTTGGTGCAGGCCGTGACCTTGTTTACGGTGAATACCCTTGGACGACATCTTCAAATGTAACCGCTGCATACGCGGGTATCGGTAGTGGCTTACCTGCCCTTCGCCCCGAACGCGTTATTGCTGTGGCTAAATCGTTCAGCTCATCTGTAGGTACTGGTACGCTAGTGACTGCAATGGAAGAGCAAGACAGCTTCCGCGAAAGCTCTAACGAATACGGCGCAACAACAGGCCGCCCACGTGATATGGGTTACTTTGATGCGGTAGCAACTCGCAACGGCGTTGACCTACAAGCTGCAACGGAAATCGCACTGACTAAGATTGACTGCCTGTCTGGTTTGTCTGAACTTAAGATCTGTACCGCTTACTCTGGTGAGCACACTGAAAACCCGATTTGGCCACAAACGGCTGAACTAAAGCCTGTATATGAAGATATGGCTGGCTGGGATGAAGACATCACGGGTTGCCGCACGTTTGAGAGCCTTCCTCAAGCAGCACAAGATTACGTTACGCGTATCGAAGAGTTGATGGGCGTGCCAATCGTGATGGTGTCAGTAGGTCCAGAGCGCGAACAAATGATCATTCGAGGTTAGAGCTCTACTCAAGTCTTTCAGCTAAAGCGGTTGTTTAGCTGAAAGACGACTGTCTCGTCCTAAAATAC
>NZ_JBFRLX010000079.1:0-21939 GCF_041470165.1 Vibrio sp. 10N.286.46.A8 | reverse complement strand
CTTAAACGATCGGCATTAAGTCTCAAAGACTGGCCTTTATTAATGCGCGTTGTTGACTCACTATTTGAGCTGTGGAGCAGTTCAATTAGTGAGAAATTAGAAATTCACCCGCTGGGTCAACAATCACTTTGTCACTCATGCCTTGACGACCAAGCAGCATCATATAAGTCATATCTTGACGGTTGCTTAGTGTGATATCGATAGGCCATTCCTGACCGCCGATTTTTAGCATGGTTTCAATCACACAACGGTGTTCAACTTCGCCGTTCGATGATTTGATTCTTTTACTTGTTTTCAGCTTCGCCTTGCAGCGCACTGTCTCTTCTAGGTGGTAAACGTCTGGGTGAAGATCGAACTCAACGAAGTTTTCACCATCTGTTTTTACACATAGTAGATTGTCTACGTGCAGAGAAGAGGTTTGAGCCCCTGTATCAACACGCGTATGTAGTCCAGTTATCCCTAACTCTGGTAAGCAAAGTGCTTCTGTATTCCCTATGATCATTTTATTGTTCATGTTTTTTCCAATCATGAGTAAACGGCGTTTAATCAGCCTTTGCCACGAGTACGGTTAGCGTTTGGTTTTGCATTTTTTTCAATGAACTCGAAAATCATGTCTGCCACATCTTTGCCTGTTGATTTCTCGATACCTTCTAGGCCTGGAGAAGAGTTCACTTCCATTACAACAGGGCCATTCTTAGATTGTAGAATATCGACACCACATAGGTTTAAACCCATGATTTTGGCTGCATTGATCGCTGTAGCGCGCTCTTCTTTGGTTAGTTTAACCAATTGAGCTGTACCGCCACGGTGCAGGTTAGAGCGGAATTCACCCTCACTAGCTTGGCGTTTCATTGCTGCAATAACCTTGTTACCCACAACAAAACAACGAATGTCTGCGCCATTAGCTTCTTCAATGAACTCTTGAACCAAGATGTTCGCTTTTAGGCCCATGAATGCTTCGATAACGCTTTCAGCTGCTTTGTTTGTTTCTGCTAGAACAACACCGATACCTTGAGTACCTTCAAGAAGCTTGATAACCAGTGGCGCACCACCTACGTTTTTGATCAAGTCTTGAATTTTGTCTGGGCGGCTAGCGAACCCTGTTTTTGGTAAGCCAATACCTTTACGAGACAACAATTGTAGTGAGCGCAGTTTGTCGCGAGAACGACTGATTGCTACTGACTCATTGATACAAAAAGTGCCCATCATTTCGAATTGGCGAACAACCGCAGTGCCGTAAAAGGTAATGGAAGCGCCAATACGTGGAATAACAGCATCGTATTGAGGTAGCTCTTCACCCATGTAGCGAATCTTC
Organism: Vibrio sp. 10N.286.46.A8; assembly: GCF_041470165.1. Lineage (NCBI taxonomy): Bacteria > Pseudomonadati > Pseudomonadota > Gammaproteobacteria > Vibrionales > Vibrionaceae > Vibrio > Vibrio sp. 10N.286.46.A8. Next base: position 20,624 of record NZ_JBFRLX010000079.1, on the reverse strand, counting down.
GGATTGTTACTCGCGATATCTATATCACAGTGCAGCGTGTCGATAACATCGACCTGGTGACCACGAGCTTCTCCTGCCGCTTTTAAGCGAGAAGTAGAGTATAGATTTTCGTTGCGAGAAAGAATTGCGATACGCATGGCGTTTCCTTAGTTAATACCTGATTGGTAACTGCAAATAAATTAGTTGTTAGCTGAGCTTTCAGTTTTTCTGAGGCTCCTTGCTTGCTTCGGGGCGAACCTTAAGGCTTTTCGTTTAACTAAGAAAACGAATTAAATTTGTCGAGTCGACAACAGAAATTTATCGTATGTGTGAGTGATTGGTACAGCAGGGTTTAGAGGGCGTTTTGAATGGAAAAGCGAGTTGAGACCTAACTCATATTGGGGGTAGGAGCATATTAGGTTGTACTCAACTCGCGTTAACTCGGTGCTTAAAAGTGTACTAATAACGCCAGTTACATAGCTCTATAAGTGTTCGAAGTGCTTCTCTTTCGAGCTTGCTACCGGTGCTTTTAAGCTTATTAAGATAGTATTTTCTCATGATGATTACTTCTCTTGTATTAGGCTTTGGTGGGAACTCAAAGTTCCTTGTTGACTCATTAATTATGGTTACTTAATAGGAAGTAATAAACAGATGGGTTTTTACTAAGTTGTTCCTGTTTTTGTCTTTTAGCGCTACTTTTGGGCTGATGTGTTTTATAATGAGCTTAATCAGGAAGGGTTGTTTCTAAAAAGGTTCATTATTTGTCTGATCTAAACATGATGCGTTATTACACAAGGCTAGATTCGTTTGAGCCTAACCTCTCACATTCGGTGACTTTGACTGAGGTGGCAGACAAGCTGTTCACCAGCTTGCGCCATGCACGAACCTTGTTAGGCAAGATGCATCAGGCTGAATGGTTGGTGTGGGAGCCAAAAGTCGGCAGGAATCAACGTTCTAATCTGACTTTACGTTTTAGCAATCAAGAATTGACTCAACATGTTGCCAGTAAACTGATAGAGCAGGGCAAATACGAAAAAGCACTCTCAATTCTAGACAATGACCGCGCTGTATTTGGTTCTCTCCTCCAAGAAACCTCAGGTGCGACGATGCGTGAAGGGCTGCTGCACGTTCAATTAACCTATAAACGTAAGTTTGAAGACTTGTTCCCGCATCATATTCACCGCAGTAGCGAACGCTTTTTGATCAGGCAAGTGTTCAGTTGCCTCGTCACTTGTAATGGCAAGGGCAAGTTGAAGCCTGAACTGGCGCACCATTGGGAATATGATGCTGAAAAATTGGTTTGGACTTTCTATTTGCGCCCAGGCTTAACCTTTCACGATGGGCAACCCGTTGACGCCAAGCAGCTCGTGTCGTTGTTTACCGCCTTACAACCGCTACCTTTCTATCAGACAGAGTTAGCCCATGTAGCTTCGGTTTACAGTGAACAGCCATTGAGGGTCAGCTTTCAACTCACCAAAGCAGATACTGGTTTTGCTGGTTTACTTGCTGGGGTTAAGTATTCGATTCAACCCGCAGCGCAAGTCACCCATGAACCGTCTCCATTAAACTCGGTGTCACATGCAGTTATTGGTACCGGTCCATTTAAAGTGGTTGAGACCAATAATGAACGGATCAAGCTCGCGGCATTTGAGCTCTATTATGGTTGTCGGTCTTTAACCGATGAGGTGACGATTTGGCAATTCGAAGAGTCGATGACGGGCAGTGCTCGCTTTGATGACAGCCAAATGCAGGTGTCACCTTATGAAGATTCGTCTTGTTTTCATCAACTCGGAAAAAGCGACGCGAAGCTGGTGTCGGCTGAAACTGATGGCCTTCGTAGCCGAGTTGAGGATGGGTGTTTGTTTATCCTTTTCAATCAGAACTCAGCGGCTAGCCTGCTAACTGATGAGCAGCGTAAGTACATCTCAGGGATAGCTAACCCACAAGCGGTTTTGTCTCAGCTGGAAAAAAACAAGGGTTTGTTCAGTGTCTCTTTAGCTCAAAACATACTGCCAAGTTGGCAGAAGTTGTATCGAACGCCTGCGAAAGAAGCACAACTGCCGACAAAGATGAGCATTGCGGTTTATAATTACTACGCGCTCTATCGTTGTGCTATTTGTGTATCAGACATCCTTAAACGATATGGCGTGGAAGTGGAGGTGAATACTTATAGCTTTCGCGAACTGGCGCAGCTCTCTCAAAGTGGCGATTTAAAAGAAGACTTGGTGCTGTGTAACTTGAACCTAGACGACAATGCGCCATCTTCACTGTTCTCGTGGTTGATGAATGACCCTGTTTTGCACTCGGCACTAGGTGAGATGAACAGTGATTGGCTCAAACAGCGCTTAGATCATCATAAAGCCTCGGTTGAACTGCCGAATTACTTGGCAGAGTTGGAGCCCGTTGCATCCACGTTGATTTCTGATTATTGGCTAGTGCCTATGTTCCACCATCTACAAACCGTGCGTTTCCAAGGTATTTTGAAAAACGTGGCCATCACCAACTGGGGATGGCCAGATTTCAAGAATGTATGGTCTGCTGATTAACCTTTCTTCCTAACTAAATAACTAAGTTAGCTCGTTTTCAAAGTCGGTTTTTCCAAAATCGACTTTGGCACGCTCACGTCTAGATAAATGAAAAGTTACACTCATTGGTTTACTTTTTTATTTTGGTATGTAAACTAGTCGGTGTAGTTTATGTGTTGGGTTTATCCTAGCCGATGAAGAGATACCAATGAGAAAATATCTATTACCGATTTTAGGAGTACTTGCCGTGGTCGCTATCGTAAGCACAGGTTCACAATCAAACGACAATCTAGATAAGCTTCCGAAGAAGTTTGTTAACAGTGAGCTGGAATACAAATCGGGTATGTCTGATATTTTTTCAATCCTGAAAGCTTATGTGACAGTGGAAAGGAATGAGCCGGTGCCACGTTCTGCATTGCCTCTAATTCCTATGACTGCCGAGCAACTGGTCGAAGAACAAGACGATGTCGCTTATCGCTTAGGTCACTCTAGCGTGATGATGAAGCTGGATGGCAAGCTAGTGATGACTGATCCTGTGTTCAGTGATCGTGCATCACCAGTTCAATGGATGGGGCCAAAGCGCTTCCACCCAACACCAATCTCACTGCAAGAATTGCCTGATATTGATGTAGTTGTGATAAGTCACGACCACTACGACCATTTAGACAAAGGTGCGGTTAAGGTATTAGCCGATAAAGTAGGTACATTTTTGGTGCCACTCAGAGTCGGTGCACTACTGGAAAAGTGGGGCGTCGATAAAGAGAAGATCATCGAATTGAATTGGTGGGAATCGGCAACGGCCTCAGATATTGAGTTCACGTTGACGCCGACACAGCACTTCTCTGGTCGTGGCTTACTTGATCGTGACCAAACACTGTGGGGGAGTTGGGTTATCAAGGCTTCAGATAAGAAAGTATTCTTTAGTGGTGACTCCGGTTACTTCAATGGCTTCAAAGAGATTGGTGAGCGCTACGGGCCGTTTGATTTAACCATGGTCGAAACGGGCGCATACAATTCACTTTGGGCGGATATTCATATGTTCCCAGAGCAAAGCGTTCAAGCGCACATCGACCTGCAAGGCAAGGTGATGATGCCAATCCACAACAGTACGTTTGATCTCTCTATGCACGATTGGCAAGACCCAATGGAACAAGCACTGGCGATAAGCAAAGAGCGAGATGTACAAATGGTAAGCCCTGTGATGGGTGAACGTTTGGTGATTTCAGAACCAGTACCTGTTCAAGCATGGTGGAAACTGTAATTGGATACCTACCCACAAGCTATAAATTTCAGTATTATAAAGCCCTATAATTTCAGGGTGATAAGACATGCAAAGTAAGTTTAGACAAGCGGCAAAGGAGTTACTAAGCTACCGAGTTGCTGGTATGAAAGCAGCGCGAATGAGTGATCAATTTCGCCCGAACAACCTTGAAGATTCTTTACACATTCAAGCATCAATGGTTGACCTTCACCGCAGTAAAGTCGGTGGTTGGAAATGCCTGTTGCCATTGAGCGAAGAGAAGTTGATCGTTGCGCCTATTTTCGAAGATAGCGTTCAGTTTGGTTCTGAATGCGAGGCTTTTTCGGATAACGGAGTAGTTCGTATTGAACCTGAAATTGCTTTTGTCTTGGCCAAGCCTTTACCAGCAAATTCCAATGGTTACACTGAAGAGCAAGTTAATGAGGCTATCGGTTCGTGTCGCATGGCTTTAGAGCTTATTCAATCCCGCTTTGCCGATGATAGTGGCGTAGAGTTCTATGAAGTGTTGGCCGATGGCTTAGCTAATCAAGGTTTGTTTCTTGGCCCTGAGCTTAGTAAAGAGAGCGCTTTTGCAGCGGCGAACTTTGAGATTGCTATTACTCAAGATGAGAAAGTGCAAGCCTTCACTGGTAAGCACCCAAACTCACTACCACAAACTCCTATCTATTGGCTGATTAACACCATGACTCAACGCGGTGTTAGCTTCGAAGCGGGGGAGGCCATTATTACCGGGTCATATTGTGGTGTTGTTGAAGTCGAATTCGATAAACTAACGACAGTACGTTATGACGAGCTGGGCGAATATGAAGTGATATTTAAACAAAAGTTATAAAGTTTTCTGCTTACATGATCTGTTCTCGAAAGGCTATTTACTGGTTAGTAAGTAGCCTTTTCTATTATGTGATGTTCAATGATGTGCTTATTACTTTGCATTAAATTGGGCGTTTAGACGTCTAGACGTTGACAAGCCTTAAGTGTGACATTAGTCTGCTCATCTTCCTGTTCTATTGCGTTGATGTTCCATGTCCAATTCAAAAAATTCTAATGCTGTAATTGCACCTTCTGCAGTTGCGCTTATCCCTCTGATCGTGTTCCTAGCGCTGTTTATTGGCGTAGGTACGTACTTGTCACTGCAAGGCGTCGATTTTGCTTTCTATCAGCTTCCAGCTCCGATTGCGGCTTTGCCTGCAGTGATGCTAGCGTTGTTGCTAAGCAAAGATAAATTGAACCGTGCTATCGAACAGTTCTTAGGTGGAGTAGGTCACAAAGACATTATCGCAATGTGTATGATCTACCTATTGGCGGGTGCTTTTGCGGCTGTAGCTAAAGCGTCAGGCGGCGTTGACGCAACCGTAAACCTTGGGCTGTCGGCGATTCCGACAAGCATGATTTTACCGGGTATCTTCCTTATTTCTGCTTTCATTGCGACCGCAATGGGTACGTCGATGGGTACCATCGCTGCGGTTGCCCCTGTTGCGCTAGGTATTGCTGACTCAGCTGGCATGAGTATTCCTCTGACTGCTGGTGTGGTGCTAAGTGGCGCGATGTTTGGTGACAACCTTTCAATCATCTCTGATACCACGATTGCGGCGACTCGTTCACAAGGCTGTGAGATGAGAGACAAGTTTAAAGAGAACATCCGCATTGCACTTCCTGCTGCATTGATAGCGATTGTCATCTTTGCTTTCAATAGCACGGCAACTCAAGTGCCTGAAACAGGCTCAATTGAGTGGCTCAAAGTTCTGCCGTACATCACTATTCTGATTCTTGCGGTATCGGGCATGAATGTATTCGTCGTGCTGACCATTGGGATCTTGCTAGCGGGTGGCGTGAGTTTAGGTTCTATTGAGAACTACGGTATGACGGATTACGCTCAAGATATCTATGCAGGCTTCGGTAACATGCAGGAAATCTTCCTACTGTCGATGCTGATTGGTGGTTTGAGTGAGCTGATGCGTCGCCAAGGCGGACTAGCGTTCCTAACTAACCTTGTAAGCGGTGTGATCCGTGCGTTTGGCTCTTCACACTCTAAGCAAGCGAATGGTCGTGCGAGCGAGCTAGGTATTGCTGGCTTGGTATCTATGGTGAACCTATGTACTGCAAACAACACGGTAGCGATTATTGTATCTGGTAGCGTGGCTCGTCAATTGGCGGAAGAGAACAACGTGTCTCCGCGTCGCTCAGCAAGCTTGTTGGATATCTTCTCTTGTGTGATTCAAGGTGTGTTGCCTTACGGTGCGCAGGTATTGCTTTTAGGTTCGGTATTTAACCTATCGCCTTTGGATATTGTAGCGAACTCTTACTACTGTTTTGCTCTTGCAATCGTGGCTGTAGTCGCTGTGTTTATCAAACACCCAGCGCGCCAAGTGGCTAACGCTTAATAGCAACTGACCAAACTTAGTTATCACTGATTTTGATAATAAAGGCTCCTGACTAGGAGTCTTTATTATATATGGCGAATGAATTACCATGAGTTCAAATTATCATCGATACTTATTGAGCTATCGACGCTATATACTCTGTTATTAAAATGGAACTTTGATGCTCGCCATTCCCTTGCCATTTGTTGCTGCTCTGTTGTTATTTATCACGGCTGTTTTGCTTCGATATCGTTACCCACAAACAAGCCAAAAACCGTTTTGGTTTATTATGTTGTGTGCGGTGATGATTACTGTTGTTGGGTTGCGTTGGACGTTTGATATTGCACTGTTCCGTTTCTTACAACCGGTTCTAGGGGCAAGTGTACCGGTGGCTGCATGGCTCTGCTTTGCGGGAGCTCATCGAAGTAAACCTTTGTCTCTTTTACATTGCTTAGGCCCAGTGGTTGTTCTGGTTGGCTCCTTTTCTTATTCGTATATTTGGGGTGGAACGATTGATCTATTGTTGATCTCGCTATATCTCGGCTATGGCTGCTTGTTGTTGAAATCATCATTTAACTTCCCAGAGCACGTCAGGCTGAGTGATGTATCGAATGTTTTGTATGCTGAACGTGTTGCTGGTTTTGCCTTACTGTTTTCGGCTCTCGTGGACGGTATTATCTCGTATGATATTTTGCTGTTTAACGCACAACACACCGACTTAATTCTGTCTATTGGTTACCTAGTTCTTATTCCTGTAATTGTTGGGGCTGTAGTCGTTGTGAGTACTAGCACGGCACCAATTCAGAAACAAAACCAGCAGCAGAGTGAATTGACAACGGCAAACCATTTACCTGAAGCAATTGATGTATCTGCTGCATCGTCGACAAGCCAAAAAGTAGATGAAGAAGTCACGCAGATCGTCGCTAAGTTTGATGCGTTAATGAAGGATCATCAGGTGTTTAAAGATCCTGATTTGTCCCTGAATCGAGTGGCGAGAAAGCTAGGTATCCCAGCTCGAAAAATATCGTCTGCGGTTAATCAAACTCACCACCAGAACATTTCAAAGGTAATTAACGCCTATCGAATTGAGCACGCTAAGACTCTCCTGATGCAAAGTGATGAAGCGATAACTGATATCTTCCTTAGTTCAGGCTTTCAGACCAAGTCCAATTTCAATCGCGAGTTTTCAAGAATAACTGGGCAAACTCCGAGTGAGTATCGAAGTTCGCCGCAAGTGTTAGATTGAGTGTGTTTGCTCTCTGTTTATCAATTCAGAAAGCTCACGATGTCGTTTAAGATCAATTGATGTAGCTGGTCGCGTGATGTACCAACGCCATCTTTACAAATAATGCCATCACCTGGCACTTCTTCTTCAAGCATTGGTACTGCCCCGGGTTTGCAGCTTTGAATAAAGCTGAAATGGGTAGCGCTTTCATAGACCTTATAGCGTCTTAAATTAAGAGGCATGTGCTCAGCAATGTAGCCAGACTCTAATGCCTGAGGTAGGTCTCCAATATCAATCCCAGCCGCCAATATTAAGGTTGGCACTGTAATGTCATTTAAGCTGCCGACTGAGAAGCTGCGAGCAAGCCCCAGATCAAGGCTAACTACACGTTGAATTCGAGGGTCTGAAAGGTTTTTATTGCTTGGTTCTGAGGGTTGGACTTGTGATAGCCCTAATTCATCAGACAGCCCACAGGTACGCGGGTTAGGGTATATAAGACATTCGGCTTCAAAGGTCGCTCTATCTATTTTCGCTCCTGCCAATTGCATCACTGTCCAGCCACCTAACGAGTGTCCGATTGCTGCGATATTGTTGGCGTTAACAGCTTGCTTCCATTGAACTTCGCTTAACAGGTAATCGATGGTTCGAGTGATATCTCGCGGCCTTTCCCACCACTTGGCGGCTTGCTCTGGAGATTGGTCGAAAGAGGTGGTTCCCGGATGGTCAGTGGCCGCTACGATGTAGCCACGACTCGCAAGTTCGGTCGCCAACCAGTTTTGGTTTCGCCAGTTTCCTCGGTATCCGTGTGATAGAAGTACTACTGGAAAAGTGCCTGATTGAATCTCAGCATCTTTGATGATTTGCGTACCGACGAAGGCTGGGTTATCGCCAATCAAGGTTGTGTCTGATACATCTTGTGTGGGATACCAAATGGCAGTGTTTAGCGGGCGATTAGGATTGTCAGTTAAGGTTACTTGAGTGAATCCGACACCGGAAGCGATGGATGGAGCACAAAGGAAAAGTAGGGATGTGAACAGTAAATGTATCCATTTCATGGTTTAACTCCAATTGAGGTGATTGGAGCCAATATGCGCTAAAGCCAGTGAGGGCGAGACCTCAAACACGATCGAGGACGCCCTAAATCGTATTTGAGTACAAAACTTAGCTATTTTGGAAGGGCTTAATTCAGCTTATTAATCACGAACTCTTTGTTTCTGACCATCAGCCACATCAGGCCGCCTAGCGTACCGACGGATAATTGAATAAAGCCTAGGTTTTCAATCAGTGACTCTGGGCGTATTGAAACCAACACCATGCCAAGCGAGCCACAAATCATGCTGAAGAACTGTATCAGTGCGACGGCAGAGCCCGTGTCATGATCTTGTTGATTCAACATCAAGTTGGTACCCGGTACTCGCATGATGATCGCCATTAATGTCGCTGGTGCAGCGATGAACATGAAGAACCAAGGGGACAGGTCGCCAATGGTTAGGGTGAATATTCCCGCAAGCGCTAATAAAGCAAAACATCCTGAGATGACCTTTTGAACCGGCATTCGGTAGGACAACTTCATGTAAATTGTTGGACCAAATGAGGCGCACAGTGCATTGAATGCGAACGCGTAACTAAACTGTTGTTCGGTCAATCCAAAGTGATCGATGTAGATATAAGAACCCGCCGCAAGAAAGCCCATCAACGCCATCGGTATGATAGAGAAAATGACCAGCAGCTTGACGAACGAGCGGTTTTTCATGACCACGCCCATTCTTCCCCATGATCGGAATATAGAACCTTGGTATTTGTTTTCGAGTGTTTCTCGGTAGCAGCAAGCTAATACTGACGCAAATGCACCAAAAATGGCGAGCGTGACAAACATCATTCGCCAAGAAGCAATTTTCAGTAGAAAGGCACCAAATACAGGCGCAACCATTGGCGCGATGATCACCAGTGACATGATAGTCGCCATGATCTTTTCACGTTCTCGGCCGTCATAAAGATCTTTGACAATGGCGGTAGCGATAACGGTGATGGCACTGCCCGCAAAGGCTTGGAATACACGAGCACCAATCAACTGTTCGATGCTATTGGTCATCGCGCACAATATGCTCGCGACCATATAACCCGCTAATCCAATTAATAGGATCGGCTTACGACCAAATTTTTCGCTGAGCGGCCCCCAGAACAAAAGACCGATGGCGTAAGTAACGAAGTAGCTGCTCAGGGTTAGGTTGACCATTGATCGGTCAGTATTAAACACCTCGACCATCTGCGGAAGCGCAGGTAAGTAAAGGTCGATGGTCAATGGAGGGAAAGCACTTATTATGACGAGAAAAAATAGCATACCGGTCTTTCCCAGTACTGGTTGTGGTCTCTTCAAGGTGGCTCTCCGTTGTCCAAGATAGGTTTCTAATTGATGTGATATTGATATACAGAAGGTTAAGGCACGTCAGACAAGAAGGATAGAGGAGTTCGAGAATATAGTGAAAGTATCGATGAGCTTATCTCTATGAGTTCGAATCTACGAAGTCGGTCTGCATACTGAATTGTATTACAAAACATTATTACTTTTATAGCTAACGAGTTCAATCAGTTAGTAGCAGGGTAGCTTGTAATCGCCAGCGACACATTGTAATGATTATCGAGTTGGCTTGTTATCTTTTCTTTGGGCGTTTTTCGACTAAACCGTTACGCTCTAAACCACGTCGAACGCTGCTGCATAGTTTACCAAAGCGGCGCAGTTCTTCGAAGTTAGGGCCTTGGCCAATGGAAATACTGTGCTCCCAATACATTAACTCACTGTCGACCATCTCTAGCAGTTTCTTAGAGCAACCCGAGCAATTTCCTTTTGGCCCACAGATAAACGTCTCCGACTCGTAAAGTGGGAGCTCGTTTTTAACTTCTTCAATTAAGTTGAGCATTGCCGAGTTTAAGTCTGGCTTTTTGGATGTAATTGGTTTCAAGCTCGTTGCTTGAGTTGCAATTAATGGGGAAGTCAGTTTGTTAGGTTGTAAATTCAAAGCAGCTGATGACATATCAAAGGCCTCAAGGAGAGAAGAAGGTGGGCATGCTACTCTTCACAACAAAGTGAATCTTGATGTAATGCAATAAGCGTGGAGATATACCCAAAAGAGGTAGGAGCCACAAGCTATTGTGACTCCTTATCAAAGCTCGGTACTAATGAGAGGTTTTAGAATTCAGCGTCGAACTGAAACTCCATCCACTCTTTGGTCACAGGGTGGTGCAGCGCAAGTCTTTCCGCGTGTAGGTGCAGTCGGTCGGCTTTATTGCCATATAGGCCATCACCGACGATAGGCATGTTAAGGCCTTCTTCATGTGAACAGTGAACACGCAACTGGTGTGTACGCCCTGTTTTAGGGTGCAGGTAAACCTTAGTGGTTTGCTCGTTTCGCTCAATCACTTCCCATTTGGTTTCTGCAGGCTTGCCGTGTTCGAAGCAGACAATCTGACGAGGGCGGTCATACAAATCACCACGCAATGGTAGTCGAACATAGCCTTCATCGTCTGCTAGAACGCCTTCAATCATTGCCACGTATCGCTTCTCGACTTCACGAGTAATGAACTGCTTCTGCAAGCTCTTGTTCGCACGTCGTGTGAGAGCGAAGATGAGAATGCCAGAGGTCGCCATGTCTAAGCGGTGAATAACGAATGGCCCTTCAACTTCGGGATGCATTTCTTGAACACGTGTGTAGGCGGAATCTTTGATAGTTTTACCCGGCACGGATAGAAAACCTGCTGGCTTGTGGACTACCACGATGTGCTCATCTTGGAACAGAATATCCAGCTCTTTGCCTTCAGCTGGATTCTCTAGCAATGGGTTTGGGTCGACTTCAAGGCCTTTCATCATATGACCTAAAATCGGCACACATTTACTCTGACAAGAAGCGTAGTATTTCTTGTGTTTACGGATCTCCGACTTTGGAGAGCGACCCCACCAAAACTCAGCCAATGCCAACGGAGTGTAGCCATTTAAATACGCGTATTGCAGCAGCTTTGGAGCGGCACATTCGCCAGAACCCGCTGGTGGTATCTTGTATGGGGTGTCTTCAAAGATCTGGTTCAGATCCTCAATGTTTCCTTCCGCATTTTGGAAAGCGTATTGTGAAAACAACTTGTGTTGAAGCTGATGAGAAAGGTGTGCTCTTTGCTCTTTTAATTCAGCCAGTTGAGTCGTGAAAACATCAACTTTAGCCTGCAACACTTGCAGGGTCTGTTCCCAGTTGAGTTTTAGGTATTTCTGCTGGTTCTTGTCGGCAACACTGGCCTTGTTTAGCTCGTTATTTAGCTGTTCGAAAGCTTGCTCATCAAGGTTTTCTTTGCCTTGTTCACGTTGTTCTTTACGCGTTTTTCGGCCTTCAATAATCAATAGACGTTGCGCTTCAATCTCTTGCTCAGCTTGCGCTTTCTGCTGCGCCAGTTGCTCGCACAATTCAAGGTATTCAGTATTTGCTTGCAGCGCTTTAAACTCAGCGTTGACAGCCATCATGTCGGCTGTGTCTTGATGGAAAAAACTGTCGCTGCTGAGCATGTCGAATACGGGCGGCACAAAGTGAGGCAGTAGGTTTTGGTCGGCGATTTTACCTGAGAAAGCAGAGAAGTACCCCAATTCACCCTCTGGACTTTTCACCAATAACACACCAAACATTTTGCCGCGACCAGCGTCAGAATCCAATCCGAAGTCATGCTGCCAATCGGTTTGAGTTTCTAGATACTGTTGAAGCTGATGAGAGGCGATTTCACACAGTGGGTGTGGTTCGTAGTAGAACGGGAATGTGAAACGCTCAGGCAACGAATATGACTCGATCGGCTGTTGAAAACGAGTGAAGCAATGCTCAGGTGTGTGGCTGTTTTCTGAGTCGTGCGTTGGTTTTGTTGATGAGTACATAGTCGTATTAATACTTATATCGTGGTGATAAATGATTGAGTCTACTGTGTATGTTTAGAGGTTTTAAACACAGTACAAGGCGGCGATTCTACTCTTTATCGAAAAGCGCCTCAAATAAGAAATGGTTCTATTACTGGATAGCTAAGCGAGACGGTTAACACGGAACCCATGAGTTATGGCTTGAACTTCATTAATTGATGAGTAACTTCTCGTTTTTAATCATAGAAGGTAACTTCACAAACGAAGGGTGGTAGCCTTGCCGCCCTCTTATGAAAACTAAGGTAACGTTATGATTCCACTCAATACTTCAATTGTATCCGGTGTCGCTCTTTCAGAGATCGACGGACAAATGAAAATGCTACTAATGAAGCGTGTGAAGGGCGAGTTTTGGTGCCATGTCGCAGGCTCGATTGAAGCGGGTGAAACAGGCTGGCAGGCTATCGTGCGCGAGTTTGAAGAAGAGACCCAAATTAAAGTGGAAGCTTTGTATAACGCGCAGTTTCTGGAGCAGTTTTACGAGGCTCACGTTAATGTGATTCAGCTAATCCCTGTGTTTGCGGTGCTATGCCCACCCAACCAAGCGATTGAACTGAATGACGAACATACAGAGTACCGCTGGTGCGATTTAGAGGAAGCGAAAGCACTTGCGCCGTTCCCCAACCAACATGCCGTCTACGATCATATTTGGTCGTATTTTGTCGATAAGCCAGTCAATCCGCTTTACCGAGTGAAATTGAATTAGCACTGGCTGTTTAAGAGCTAGGACTTACCAAGATACGGGGTTAAAAAGGCGCTTACCTGTTCTTGGCATAACCCTACATCGACTTTCACGCCGTGCGACTCGAGTATCGCCACACCACGACCATTATTGCGAGGGTCAGGGTCTAGCATCGCCACTACTACGTGTTTTACACCTGCTTTAACCAATGTACTGGCGCAAGCGGGTGTTCTGCCAACAAATGAACATGGCTCTAAAGTTACGTAAGCGGTAACGCCTTCTATTTCTCCATCCGTTTCGCAGTCATAGCCATTCAGTGCTTCAACCTCGGCATGATTCCCACCGACCTTTTGCGTATATCCAACAGACACCACCTTATCATTTTTCACCAAAACACAACCCACAGGCGGGTTTGGTTGGCAATCGGGTAGGGCTTGGCGCGAAGCTTCAAGAGCTTGCAGCATATATTGTTGGTTCATGGTCGTTACTCAGTATGACGAGAGCGCGCAGCAGTTAGTCGCCAGGCGCGGTTGATGAGCTGGTTAGTCACTAACTTACTAAGCTAATAAATTATTAAGCTAAGCAAGTGGGGGCATGTTCGATCTGATTGGGCTTTTAGTCAATGGTTTTAGTACAGAGGCAAAGTTTGATTCGACATAGGTTAACCATGCTAACTACGGTGTCATAAGGTAGAGTTGATGTTGTCTACGCAATAGAGCTCAATTATTGAATCACCACGATAATTAATTTAATAGGCTAGCCATAAATTCGCTGACCGGCTCTGACAATAAATCTTGTGGGTGGTCACCGCCAAAGGTAGCTAGCCCGCTTTTTCCTTCGATTATGCCAGACTTAATAATTACTTTTGTTTTAACATCAACAACTGTAATTTTTACGCTTACTTTATCTGGCTTTGCTGACCATTCAGTCGCGCGATCTTCCCAGTGTAATATGGTAGGAAAAATTAAGTAGTCGAACTCATTGCTTTTCGCATATTCAAGGACAAAATTGTAATCAGCTGCTTGGTTAGCGATTGCGACGTTGTTTAGTTTTGTGAATAACTCTGATTGAAGAGCTTTACTCACCATTAGTCCTGAGCCTGAATAATAGTGCTTCCCATATTCCCCATTCTTTGAGCGGCCGATTAAAACTGAATCACTTGTTTCAAATTTAGCTGTCGAGTTTACATCCGTAACCTGAAGTTTATGTGTATCAGCACACCCAATGATAACTAAGCTTATAAGTATCAGTAACGCACGTAAAATCGACATAACAGCTACCTTATATGGATGTGAGTTAATATTAACCATAGTTTATATTAAACATATTAATGTAAAAAATTTGCGACTAATTAGTACGAGCGACAAATGACCCTTTGAGACTCAAACAACCAATAGTTAACTTCGGCCAATGAGTTAACCAGTTTTTAGACTGAACTCGTTGATCAAACACGTCTCTGCTGCGATTGGGATTCGGTGTGATCTTTAAATCAAACAAACTCTCTAAACCAAAAGCCGAAATGCACTCGATTTCCCCTGTCGGGCTTTGCTTGACGGCGACTGCGGTTTCTTTCTCTGGCCAGTAACGCATCGCATCCAATGAGCTTTGATAGGGCTCATCCTCGTTTCGAGTATGCATGTTGGCTTGATTGCGAACTTGCCAATTTAATTCAGGCAACCGTTGTTGAAGTAGAGCCTCGTATCTAAGACCCGATTCGTAGAAGGTATCAATAGGATCAAAGTAGATCACATCAATATCATTAAGTGGAGTCGGGGAGGCATAACCATGTAGGTCGTCCCAAACTAGGTTTCTCACAAAGCCCGCAGCGACATAACACTGCGGTAAATCCAACTGAGAGACACAGTCTAAAACCTGTATTCGTAAGGGATCTTGTTTGATCAACGTGACGATGTGGTTGGCTAGCGGGTGTATCATTATGATGTCGGAACGTCGGTGACTTGGTAATGACGTGTCACGTTCTTGGAGGTTTCACCCCATTCAGACGTTTTTACTCGCTGTTGGTGCGCTTCAAATGCTTCTCGATTCGTAAACTCTTCATAAACTTCAAATCGATTAGGCTGAAGTGAACTTTGGCTGACTCGAAATACAATACAGCCAGGCTCTTCCAGTGTCAGTTCTTTGTGTACAACCAGCGCTTGGGTTACTGCTTCGAGGTCGTTGTCTGGCACTAGAATATGCCCTTGCAGAATGACTTTACTCATAATTACGTCCATTTAATTACGTCTATTTAATTTTGTCCACTACGGCTTTCTTCTATAAAAAGCTCTACCCGTTACAAACATAATCCCATTTTGATGTTGTGACGTATAGGCTAATGTGGCGATTAATTGTTCACATTGAATATAGAATTGGTTACGCTGTAACTTTATGGGTGGGGTGAGTAATAAAAGATAAGATGCTGGAACTAAATCAGCGTTGGTCCGGTCTATTAAATTAGTATCACTGAACTGTATTGATACTGAAATGAATTTGTCATCTGAGATAACTAATCTAAATTTCGAACAACGGCTTAATAGATTGAATTGAGCCATAGTTGATAACTAGGTCATACTTTGATGTAAATGGTACTCGAAACTCTATATATTTTGTGACTTGTATCATTGATCTGGCCATCAAACACCGTTAGATTCGAATGGTAGGCAATAGAAATAGCTCATGAAGAGCAGATAAAGAAAAGGAAATATCCCTTATGAAAAAAATGAGAAGAGCACAGCTTCATCGCGTTCGCATCCAATACTGGAAAGACACAGCGAAAGAAGCTTCAAAGAAATAAGCTTTAAATCGTAAAGCTTTAAAAAAGCTGAACAGCTTAATCAAATGTAAAACGCAACAAACCGATTTCAATAGCACTCTCAAGGACCTTCATCTGGTCGGCAACTAAAGAAATTACCCCCCAAAGAGCTGGCAGGCATTAACAGTAATGCAATTCAATGTCAGCTCATTAATACCTCCTAGTTTATCCTCACTCAGCACTCAGCACTCAGCACTCAGCACTCTGAAGCAAAACCAAAACCAACCACCAATCCGTACCTTTGCCTCTATCACGAAAACCGTTGTTATAATTCAAAACACCTAACAATAAAACAGCAGCCAATAAAAAAGCTCCTGATTTCTCAGAAGCTTTGATTTAGATTTTGATATCTGATTTGGTTACCCGTTGAGGGCTCAGAATAAGTGACTCTATCGTTGGAACAGCGTCTTCAAGCTCACATCGTCCGTTCTATTTAGCTTTAGGCTCAGCAGATAGCCGCCAACACCAATCAGCACATAAATACCCAAAGACAAAACCGGCGCTTCTGCAATCGCACTGAATGGGTTGCTCGCCGTTAGTACCTTTATTGGTAGTGATGCGATGAGAGAGAAGAAGTCATTGATGCCATAGAATCCAAATACGGCGACCGAGAGTAACTTAATCGCATAGCTTGAGATAAAAATGACAAGCAGTGGAGAATTCACTAACTGCGAAATTGCCAGGGTAACGGTTGCTAGTGGCAATAAAACCAGTGCAACTAACATCATTCGCCCAAAGAATACCAACCAATTGCTCAGCACATAAAACAGTGATTGCTGCTCTACTATCAATGCCAATTGTTGTTCGCTTGAGACGTTCAATATCCAGAATAGGAAGTCAGCGAATAGAACTAATAGCGCGCAGATAGCCGGAATAACCACTAGACCGAAGCCTAGCTTAACGCCGTGAGTCATGGCATTGGATACTGGCATACTTCTCCAAAACATCGAACTGCCTTCTTGGCGCTCTTTACGCAGTGTTTTAGGGATGTAAAGCGTCGAAAGTATGAGTGAAATAAGGCCAGCACCAAAGTAGATCACTGAGTTGAGGTCTTGTGCAAACTCTCTGTGGATGTCGCTCACGTCGCCATTCACTTCCATTTGGAAGAAGAACTCATGCTGCGCTACGCCATTGAAAAACAAACTAACGAACAGCAAGAAACCACATAACGCGATAAATAGAGGTAATCGAGTGTTAATTTTGTGCTCGATCAGTTCTTTTTCTAGCATATAAAAAGTTGGGTGCATTATGCCTTCTCCGTCTGTGTTGCAAGGAATAGGTCTGCGAGACCAACGTTGTAGATGTTACCCAATGATTCAACTTGCGCTTTGTATTGACCTTCCAATAACCACTTAGTGGTTCCTAGCCCTGGCTGTGAGGTCAGTGGATTGAGTTTCTGAATTTCGCTTGAGTGGTTGTTTGCGACATCGATAATGAAATAGTCGTTCTCGATGTCTTCCATGCTCTTTTGCAGCACACAATGGCCTTGTTTTAGAATCAATACGTCCGTTAATAGGTGTTCAATTTCTGAAACCTCATGGCTGGCAATGATCATCGCGCGTTCGCCGTCATGGAACCACTCTAGGAGGTGGCGATAAAAAGTATCGCGGTAGAGCAGATCTAGACCTAGCGTTGGCTCATCTAAGATCAACACTTGAGTGTCGGTCGCGATAATGATTGCAAGGTGAAGTTGTACCTTCATCCCTTTAGAAAGCTGTTTGATCGTTGAAGACAGCTTAATGTTGGTGCTACTTAACGTCTGTTCTGCTTTTTGCTTGTTGAAGCTTGGGTGCACGCCTTGGGTGTATCGAAGCAGTTGTTTAACGGTCATCCACTCGGGTAGCACATTAACATCTGAAATGTACGACAGGTGCAACATGAGTTCTGCATGCTGGTGGATAGGGTGATAGCCGTTAACTTCTATCTCACCTTGATAGCTGTGTCCGCCAAGCAGTGATTTGATCAGAGTCGATTTCCCTGCGCCATTGTGGCCTAGCAGACCAAGCACTTGCCCCGGTTTTAACTCAAAGCTGATGTTCTCGACACCCACTTGATTTGAATAGGTTTTGGTTACGTTTTTCACTGAAAGTAAAGTACTCATGACTTGTCCTTTATATGTTGTTCTAGCTGTTTCACGAGTTCTTCGACACTCATATCAATGATGCCTAGCGTCTCAGCGATGGCTGGGATCTGTGTGTTGATGAATGATTGATGTGCGGACTCTTTCAATTTTTGAAGTGCCCCTTCTGCGACATACATACCTTGGCCGCGTTTTTTCTCTACCAAGCCTTCATCCACCAGTAACTGGTAGCTTTTCATGACAGTAAGGTGGTTGATCTTGAGATCGGCGGCAACCGCACGCACAGAGGGCAGTGCTTGTCGCTCTAACCAAACACCTTGAAGAATTTGGTCACTGATCTTTGCCGCTAGCTGCCTAAAGATCGGTTGGTCGTCTTTCCATTCGGTCATAATTAAAACTGCATGGTGATATATATGTGTATAACACTAAACTTTTTATTTAGATTGGCAAGGTTTTTATAAAAATGAAGAGTATATTTTTATGTTTGAGAGAAATGTATTGGGTTATGAGAACGCTTGAAGCCTACTTCCTTGTGGGCTCTCAAGTCGTTGTATGATCAATGGCAATTAAACAAGAAAAGGGAGGTCATCAATATTTAAATGAGGTGGTAGATAATTACTCCTCCGAGTGACTAGGTCTACTGTACAGATAACCTTGATGTAGGTTGTAGCCTAACTGACATAAGATATATTGCTGCCTGCGCGTCTCGACACCTTCATAAATCATCGTGATGTTTGATAAGCGTCCAATCTCCGATATATTAAGCAATACTCCTTGATGATAATCTCCTGACTCAATGTCTTTAACAAAACAACGATCCAGTTTTAGGTAGGTCGGAGAGATAGCACTAATTATTTCAATGTTGTTGTTACCTGTACCAAAGTCGTCTAGCGCGATGGTGATTCCAAGATCTTTGATCATTTTGATGTTGTCGATGACCTCATAGCCATAGCCAATGTTTGAATACTCTGTTATTTCTACGACAAACTCATTCGCTTCCATCGTGACTAAATGCTCTTTGAGCTTTGTAAAGTTAGATCCCACCAACGCACTCGGGCACACATTGACACCGTAGATATCATGGCTATTGTCTAACTTCGCTTTTTTTACTGTTTCAATGATTAAAATAGTATGAAAGGTCAACAAATTAGTACGTCTCATGGTGTTGATGAAACTCAGAACGCCTACGTTACGCACTCTAGACAATAACTCGTAATATAAAACGCTATTGTCGTCAGTGTTGATTATGGGCTCTTCCTCGAAGGATATGTGTCGCCAACGAAGCAGGTAAATGCCAAAGCCAAGAATATATGAGCGATAAAGTAGCGTGGCGATCACCAGAGAAAAAATGACCCACAGAAGCACAATATCATCACTGTAGAAAGTGATGGTTGCACCGGTTGGAAGTGGGGCTTGATAAATAGGCTGACTGTTTTCGCCTAGGTTTAATATGTAGTGACCATTCTTTTGTATGGAAACTGAATCAACCAAAAGAGGGAGTAATGAGTTCTTATATCTAGCTTCAATAGACCATTTAGAAATACGCGCAATGAGTTCGATGTCCTCTTTGGGGTCTGAGAAGCGTGAATAAGCAAAATCTAGGCTATCGTCAAAATTTTCAATTTGGTCTAGTTCAACCATTTTTGATTGTGTTTTGGATATGTAGCATGAACCATAAGGCGTTGTCATCAAAACAGAATCAAGGTTAAGTGAGTGCCTCAATGCGTACACTGCAACTTCGCTATCACAGCCATAGTTCATTACTTCCTCTACTATTTGCTTTGCGTTTTTACTGTATTCATCTGCAATTTTCGTTGTATAAAGGATTTGGAAGAAGTAGACAACGAACAAAAAAAATGAAGAAACGGTACAAACGGTTATAAAGCCTCTGATCAACTCTTTTTGGTAAGTGTTGAGCATCAGCTTCAACATCTCGATATGGCTGAGCTTGAATTGGTTGATGTTGCATTTTGGTGTTATACGGTTGGTTGTACTTTTATCTAGGTCGATAAAATAACCAACCTTATAAAGGTTCGAGATAAGTTCACTATTATTGTTAATTTTGGCTTTCTTACACAGATTCCTATACTTTTTTCTTATCGAAGCAATAATGTTCTTTAAAGCGTACAAGCTGAACTCTTCATCGAAGTGTAATTTAAATGACTTTTCAACATCTCTAGCAGATTGAGGGTTTGATATCGATGAATGCTCAATAAGATATTTGAAAACAAAACTTTCTTTACTATTAAGACTTTCCTCTGATATCTTATTACTGTTCCTTTTTATGTATATTTTTTCTTCATTATAAATTAATTGCAAGCTCTCATAGTTATTGTTTATATTGAAAGAACAATGCATAGCTTAACTCCTAAGCGATAGTTATTATATTTACGTGATTGATATGTGATGCTGAGATTTTCATTCAACCTAAGAGTCCTTTCTAAATAACATAACTAAAATGTCACTATTTCTCTCAAGATGTTGATACTAATCGCAGAATTTTGGGGTCAATAACAGGTTATAGAGATGTTCACCCAAAACTTGAATTTATAAATAAAAGTTGATGATTTACAAGGGGTAAAGTGGATTTATCCATTTATTTTGGCATTTATCCATTTCTAGGGGCTGGATTTTTACTTTTTGTCTTGTTCTGTAATTTTTGTCATTCCCTCTTTGGAAAGCTAATTTGGCTTTTGGTTTTATATGATTAAATTATTTATATGTCAGATCGCCCGGTTTTTTATGATTGTCTCGATATGGT
>NZ_JBFRLX010000078.1:0-7229 GCF_041470165.1 Vibrio sp. 10N.286.46.A8 | reverse complement strand
TCAATCAATCAATCAATCGAACGGCAGGTTAGCGAGCAACAGCACCACCAAGATCTAATTGGGTCGGCCACGTGGTAATCGTGTTACCACCTAGGTAGATATTGCCTTTGACCGTCATGGTATCGGGAAATTCTGTAATTGCAGATCCGCCAATATATAAATCGCCATCAACCACTATCCCGTTTGGCAGCTCGGTTAAAGGAGTACGGATCACGCTTAGGTCTCCTTTTACTCTAAAGCCGTTGGGAAGCCGTATTAGGGGGGTATCTGTGAGGTTGATGAATCCACCCACTCTCACACCTTTTGGCCAACGGGTAATCTTACTTCCTATCAAGTCGGCGTAGCCTTTTATTTTTACGCCCGATGGAACTCGGGCTAGTAGGCTGTTACCGCCTTTAAGGCTTCCCTTAACTTCCAACCCTTTGGGAAGGCGAGTGATTGCGGTTTTTTCTATATTTAAATTGCCATTGACGACCAATCCTGTCGGTAGCGATGTATAGGGCTTATTTCGTAAATATAAGTTTCCGTAATTATCCAGATGGTTCAATATTTGATACTGATCGAGTGGTTCTGCAGTCACATTTGTTATGGTTAAAGAACCAATAATAAGTACAATTATTCGGAGCATAACAAGCTTCTTATTACGATAGACGTTAACACTATAATGAAAAAATTATTCTCGCATAGTGTTTTACTCATTTGTTGGTCGGTAAAAAAGAATAGAACACAATGAAAGGCGAATCTGTGATTGAAATAAAGCGTCAAATTCTAAAAGGCTTTGTGATTGTAACTTCTGTATTTTGTTCAGCATCAGCGAATGCTAATAAAATAATATCAACGCCCGCTAAGGCTGCAGTCGTCGTCACTCAGAGTGGTTCACAGCAACGAGTTTGTTATTATGATGATAAGGCCTATAGCCTAGGTGCGGTCGTTGAAGTTTCAGGAGTGTTGATTCGATGTGCTGCCGAAAATGATTTTGAGACCAATGGTGCTCTAGGCTGGATTGAGATTATAAAAAAAGACGAGAAATAAACTCGTCTTTCATTGGTATGCGTGTTGGTGCTTATATTAACGTGCTAGAGAGCGAGTCTTAAGTTCGAAAATAATCTTCTCAGCGCTGACTTCAAACTTAAAGCGAGCATTTAATTCTGTGCTTTCTTCTGTCAGTTCTGATGCTTCAAACTCAACGTTGCTAGACACTTGTTTAGCAAGCTCAACGTACTTAGCAAACTCAGTTTCAATGAGTGCTTTAGAGTTACCGTAAACCGTTACTTCGGCAACATCGTCGCCTTCTTTAATGATAAACCCGATTTCACCTGCGCAGCCGCAAGCCTCACATACATCATTGTTACCAATATCTTGGCTCATAAATAATCCTCTTACAAAGTCTGCGGTTATTCTAGCGAGCAATTTGAACTGTATCTACAAAAATCAAAATCTTTGAACTAATTTTTACTAGTATGCTATGCTGTTTGATAGGATATTTAATGAATATGTATATTCGCGACGATAAATATGTATGTGATTAATATCACGTTTTCCTGAAGAGGTACGTTATTTATTTGTCAGAATATCATTCACTTAGTTGCGCCAGGATTGATTTTATAAGAGTATCTATCGCTTGACAGTTATTTATACAATGAATTTTTCGTTGGGTATTTCATATTCTAAGTAGTTATTTAAACTTATCGACTTAGGATTGTAAGGTGATTTTCGAAGAATAATTAAACAAAGTGCCCAAAGAGGCAACACTGTAAAATTGTTCGTACAAAGTATTTGTGGGTATTTAATGGAAATACTTGCGAAAAAATACCTTGCTCACATAATGCTGATAACGATTTTCATTCTGACTTCATTCGGTTGAGTTAGATGGATTTACAAAGAGAAGAACCTGAATATGCCAAAGCGTAGTAAAGAAGATACAGAAATCACGATCCAGAAGATCATGGATGCCGTTGTAGACCAGTTATTGAGATTGGGTTACGACAAAATGTCATACACGACGTTGAGTCAACAAACAGGCGTTTCTCGTACAGGTATAAGTCATCACTTTCCAAAGAAAACGGATTTTACTGCTGCTCTAGACGGTCGTATTTTCAAGATGTTTATGGAACACATTGACTTTGAAAATGGCCTTGATGCATTTTCGGCTAGCTGGGTTGCAGCACTTGAAGATGCTGAGTTCCTAGCGATCTTACGTTTACTTTTCCATCATATCGTTACTGCCGAGAATGCACATGAGTTTGCGGCAAACGGTATCGACCGCTTGTACAAGCTAACTGAAACTCAGTTTGGTGATGCTAGTGGTAAAGAACTAGAGTGGTTGATTGGTAAGTCATTGATTCATATGAGCCAATAATCAACACGCAATGAAAGAAGCTCCTGAGGGGGCTTTTTTTGTACCTGTAGTTTCACTTTTCTTTCTTTTTTCCTCTAGTTCTCACACCGTTGTCGTTATCTTGTCTTTGTGCTGAATAAAGTTATTTCTTTTCTTTTTAGATATCTAGGGTTTCGCCTGCATCTTTCTGAGTAACTAAAAGCTTACTAACATTAACTGATGGTGTTTATTTCTAGAGCCTCAAACGCTCAAGGTGAGCCGTTTTAAGGGGTATTGCCATGGTAGCTAACAAAATTGATTTTAAGGCGAGAGAGGGGCTGTGAGACAATAAAAAGCCTCGAAGAAATCGAGGCGGTGAATGGTGTGGTTGTTAGATAAAGCGAATACTCAAAACGAACCTGTTCTTAATCGAGCTTATTGTGCGGGATGAACCTGGGGGAAGTTCATGGTTGGGTGCTTTTCTACAATACTTATGTAGCCGTACACATCTTCAATCATCGAAGGCTTAAGTGCTTCCCAAGGGCTGCCATCGCAAACTAAGTTTCCCTCTTTCAAAACTATCAATCGATCTGAGTATTGAGCGGCTAGGTTTAAGTCATGTAAAACTACGATAACCGCGGCATTGTGGTTGTCGGCTAACTCTCTCGCGATCTTTAACGTGTTGTGCTGATGGGCAAGATCCAGTGCTGATGTGGGTTCATCAAGCATCAAGATACATTGGTCACCAGAATAGTGAAGTTGGGTTAGCACTCGAGCCAAGTGAACACGCTGTTTTTCACCGCCAGATAGAGAAGGGTAGAGCCTTTTGCTTAGGTGAGACACATCGGCAACATCCATTTTCTGGCTAGCTATGCTAGTGAGCTTCTTGTTGGACTCTTGCAACGGGATACCACCAAGCTCGACAACTTCGTGTGCCAGAAAAGGGAAGGTCAACGTACTATGTTGAGGAAGCATCGCCAAGTGCTTCGCCAACTTTTGAGAAGACCACTTGTCTTTGGTGTATCCAAAATACTGAATATCACCAGTGCTCGATATCTCCTGACATAAAGCTTTGAGCAGCGTACTTTTTCCTGCGCCGTTTGGTCCAAGTAGTGTGGTTACCTTTCCTGCTTCAATCTCAATAGAAACGCCATCTAAAATCACTTTGTTGCCGAACTTCACTTCGATGTCGGTTGCTTTTAACGCTGCAGGAAACATTAAAGGATTCTCCCTTTCTGTTGAAATAGTAGATACAAGAAAAATGGAGCGCCGATGATTGCAGTGACAATACCAACTGGCAATTCAGCTGGAGCCAGTGCCACGCGTGAGGCCATGTCTGCAGCTGTTAATAGTAACGCGCCTAGCACTGCTGATAGTGGCAACAGAATTCGGTGATCTGGGCCAGCCAACATACGACCTAAATGAGGAATAACCAGTCCGATGAAGCCAATCATGCCAGACAAGCTAACCGTGATACCAACGCCTGCGGCAGCCAGTAGAATCAGCTTTCGCTTGAGTTTCTGTACTGGGATGCCAAGGTGTTGCGCTTCTGACTCGCCCAGTAATAGAGCATTCAGTGACATTGCTTGGCGGTAGAAAACAACAAACAATCCAACGAGTGTGACAGCAGCAAGTAAAATTCCGGACCACTTAGCACCCGCCAATGAACCCATCGACCACAACGAAAGATCACGTAGCATTTGGTCATCAGCAATGAAATTCAAGAAGCCAATACCTGCGCCTGACAATGCACTGATCGCAACACCCGCTAATAACATGATGGTCACCGAGGTACCGAATTTTCCCGTACCTAGCTTATAAACTAGCAGGGTGGTTAAAGCGCCACCTAAAAAGGCAAATACTGGCACGGCCGCAAAGTTCATAAAAGCAGGGTATTGCAGTGAAAGTTCAGAGAAAAGAACAATAGCCAACGCCGCGCCTAATGCAGCTCCGGCAGAGACGCCGATGATCCCAGGTTCAGCAAGCGGGTTTCTAAATAGCCCCTGCATGACGGCACCACATAATGCGAGAATCGCGCCTATTAGCATACATAAGATGGTTCTCGGTAAACGGATCTCTTGAATCACCAAATTGATGTGGGGAGCTAAGTCATTGCTGGGTTGGAATAGGCTAGCTGCGCTGTCAGCTAAGCTTATGTCCATAGGCCCAACGGTGACCGAGTACAGCGCGGTTAAGACTAGGATAGCGCCGAAGCCTAACATCGATGTTTTTAGTGGGACGGATCGTAACAACATAAAGAGCCTCAATGTCTATCACTAGCTTCAATCCTCGTAGCCGACTTTACGAAAGCGACGCGGTAGTGAGGATTGAGCAAGTAACAGTAAAAATAGGGTAGTGAGTTATAGCGGGTAGATAAGTTATAACGGGTAAATAAGTTATAGCGGGTAAATAAGTTATAGCGGGTAAATAAGTTATAGCGGATAGATAAGTGCGTTTATTCGCTTTGCTTCAGAGAGGCTTTCAAGACCAAGCCCTCCAACTAGAGCGCTGCCCTTTACGGTAATGATTTGCTTGTTCATGCCTGCTGGCGTTGCCGCTAGCATAGGTAACGATTTAAGAATGGCATCAGCGCCGCCTATTTTCTGGTAGCTACGGCCGCTCACTAAGATGACATCAGGCTGCATTTCAACGAGTGATTCCATCGACAGTGGTTTGTAAGAGGTCAGGCTTTTAGCCGCAGGGTTAACACCACCAGCCAATTCAATGATCGCGTTGGGTGATGTTTCACCGCCAGCAACATTTGCAGGACGGCCTTCATGCAGTAATAGGAACAGAACTTTCTTCGCTTCGTTGTTGGGTACTTGGTTAGCTTTCAGTGCCGCAATTTTTTGATTCACTTCGGCTTTCACTTGCTGTGAGTGAGCTTCGGTATGGGTAATCTTTGCAATTTGGTCGATACGCTTTAGTAGCCCTTCAACGTTTGCTTCGGTGTTAACGATCTCGACATCGATACCCACAGATTTTAATTGAGAAATGGCGTTGTCTGGCCCCATCTCATCTGAGCCGATGAGCGTCGTTGGCGATAAGGCAATCAATCCTTCTGCAGAAAGGTTTCTGTGATAACCAATCTTTGGCAGCTTTTTTGATTGAGGTAAGTGACTGGTCACATCAATTGCAATCAACTGCTCTTCAGCACCCAGAGCAAGAACTAATTCGGTAACGGCGCTGCCAGCACTGATGATTCTAAGTTGTTTTGCGTCGTCAGCATTGGCGATAGGTGCTGCAAGTACCAACCCCATCGCGGCGATTGCGAGTAAATGTTTGTTGTACTTTAATTTATTGAGCACTTTTAAGTCTTTCATAATAATTTATTTGTACTTTCTTTTGATGGAGAGTAATCGCGAAGATGCTTTGTGATCAGCCTGTCCGCATGTTGAATTTGAATCGATAGAGAGCTGGCTTTGGTTATTTGGTCTTATCAATAAAGAGTCCAATCTCATAAAAGGTGCTAGGTCTCATGAAAATTTAAGAGTCGTTCTAGCCTTCCTCCGTGAGTAATTGGGTTGCTGGAATACCGTTTTCTTGTAAGAACGACAGCAACTTCACTAAGTTCTCAACGTTAGCTGCTTTATCGGCGCCAATGATGATCGGTTTCTTATCCGATGTGCCTGTTTCTTCTAACAGTGCGATCTTGAAGTTTTCCCAGTCGATGTACTCTTGGCCGTTGATCGCCCAGTAAGGTTCGTGATCTAAGATATTGACGCTAATCGAATCTTTATGAACTTCAGAAACGTTTTTAATATCAGAACTCGGAAGCTCCACTTCTAATGACTCCAACTTCACTGATGCTGTCAGTAGAAGGAAAACCATCACGATAAATATAATGTCCAGTAAGGGTGTTAAATCCGGAACTAAGCTCTGTGTTTGAGATGAGTGGGGCGTTTTAATCATGCTTGGCTCACATCACCGATAGAGGCTTTGCTGACGGGAGTACCTTGAGTGTCGCCAGACTGACTGGTTTGAATTGACATGCCTTCTAGCCAAACATTCACATAATTCAGAGTGTGTTCTAACTGAGCTAGCACTCGATCGGCCCATAACCCGAGTAGTTGAGCTCCTGAAATAGCAGGAAGCGCAATCATCAAACCCGCAGCAGTGGTTCTCATTGCTAATCCAAGACCGTCTGCCAAATCATTAGGCGTGATGCTGCCTGTTGTAGCGGCAACGCCTTTAAACATCTCAATAAGCCCAAGTACTGTGCCAAGCAGGCCAATTAGCGGGCTGATGACGCCGATCAAGCCAAGCAGTCTTAAACCTGCATGAAGCTGGTGGCGTTTCTCTTGTAGCCAAATCCCTGCTGCATCTTCACGTAAACCTTTTGAGAAAGAGTGGTGAGCAAGCAGCATCGCCACGCCCTTGTACAGCAGAGGTCGTTTACCAGAAATAGATTGTGCTAATGCTTCGATTTCTTTGCTATTGGTTGGTGAAATCTGATTGAGCTCATGACGAATAGCGCGTTTGCCAACCCCAATGTTTAGCATGACTTGGAAGATACGCTCTGCGATGATCATTGCTGTTAATGCTGAACAGATAAGAAGAGGCCATGTCATTAGGCCAAGTTGATCTTGTAAGTAACTGATTTGTTGCATGGTTAATCCAACTTAAAACGAACAGGTATTTGCACACGGTGAGCAATTGCTCGACCATTTACAGTATGAGGTGAGAACTTCCATTTTTTAATGGCTTTCAAGGCAGCGTTGTCGAGCATTAGTGCGCCTGATGAGTTGACTAATGCCTGTTTAATTTGTTTTCCTTCAGCATCTAACCAGACCTCATAAGTTGCGACACCTTCAACGCCTCGGCGCCTTGCTTGGCGGGGGTAGCTTGGTGGTGTTGGACGAGCTGAAAAAGAGGGCCTAGTGATTAACACCGGCTCTTGGTTAGATACGCC